>JBAUDW010000274.1:0-36337 GCA_049678285.1 Phycisphaerae bacterium | reverse complement strand
AGTAATGCTATGCCTTTCCACTTCTCAGGGTGCCACGGATTGCTCGCAATCCGTGCCCCAAGGGCCGGCAACACGGTTTGACAAGCAAACCGTGGCACCCGGGTGTCGCATTACTTTTACCGGACTCGATAGCCGCGCCGTCGCATGCAGGTTTAGCCGGCGGGCCCGCCACACAGACGGCGGGTAAACTTGCCCGCCGCGAATCTTTACAAGAAATGGAGGGTCGCCAAGCAGCGTGCACAAGGAGAAACGCGATGGCCAATCTGACCCCGAAACAATTCCAGATCGTTCGCTTCCTCCAGGACTACTGGGTGGAACACGAGTACGCGCCGACCATGCAGGAGATCGCCGACCACCTGGGCGTCTCTCGGCCGACCGTCTTCGAGCACATCGAGGCGATGGAAAAGAAGAAGGTCCTCTCGCGCGAGCCGACGCTCGCCCGCGGCGTGACCCTCGCGCCGGAGTACGCGCCGGAGGGCACGCGGCTTCCGCTCGTCGGCCGCATCGCCGCCGGCCGGCCCATCGAGGCGATTGAGGACACCGAACTTCTGGACCTCGAGAGCCTTTTCCGCGGACGCCCGGGCGAAACCTTCGCCCTCCAGGTTCGCGGCGACTCGATGATTGACGAGCAGATCCGCGACGGCGACTATGTCATCGTCCAGAAGCGCCAGAGCGCCCGCGACGGCGAAACCGTTGTGGCCATCCTCCCCGACGGCGAGGCCACCCTGAAAAAGTTCTACAAGGAAAAGGGCCGCATCCGCCTCCAACCGGCCAACGAGACAATGCAGCCCATCTACGCCCCTACCGTCACCATCCAAGGCGTCGTCATCGGGGTTCTGAGAAAATACTGAGGAGGACCACCCTAACAGTTGGTCCTACTCTGTGCTGGTAAAAACGGGAGGAGGTAGTTTAGTGGCCACGGATTCCGGTTGGGCCGCGTGGGCAACAATCGCAGCATTTGCAGGAGCCGCTGCCGCCTGGGTTGGCGTGTTTTTTTCGTTACGGCAGGCGAGAACTTCTGCGCGGCATGCAGTTATAGCGAAGGAACACAAGGAAGCCGCTCAGAAAGCCGCCCGTGCCACCGAAAGATCAGCGGACGCGCTCCAGCGAATCGCGGCGGGTAATGAGGCCGATCACATCAAGCGGGCAACGCCAAAAATAGACTATGACTCCCGCGATCACAAGTTTCTGGTAATCAAGAACAAAGGCGACATCCCCTTTGAGGTTCTTCCGATTCCCCTCGGCGAAGGGTGGCCGAAAATCGAGAGACGCGTGTTGAAACCTGAGAGCGTGGATCCCCATGAAAACAGTTACGATGTCCCGGTCCCCGACCATCTCGCCAAGGCTTGCGCCCAGGGCGAGATACAGGTGGTGTCGGGCTGTGTTTCCCTGTGTGCTGAAGATCGGACTTTTGAATCTCATTTCCGCTGGAACATGAAGGGCGCTTTCCAGGAACAAATAGTAGTGCGCGATCCCGGATTGCCGGTAAGCGCGGACAGGACAGGTCCATCGCCCTTCGACGCGCCTGATTCCAGTTGACCTTCTTGGTGACGGGGGATAGCGTGAGGGTCTGGAAGAGGCCAGCATAGGTCTAAAGGTTAGATTAGCACTGCAAGGGGGTAATCATGTCGCCGACACGTTGCGCTGCGGTCCTGGTTTCCATGGTTTTGCTTGCGCCGGGCCAAGCCCATGCTGAGGACGCAGCCCCCAATCAGCCGCAGACCTATTACGTAATCCCTATCAAGGGTGTAATCGGAAGGCACTTCACGGCCGGGCGGATGGAGGCTTGTCTGAAAGAGGCGGATCGATTGAAGCCTGCCGTGGTTGTCCTTGAACTGGACACCGGTGGAGGCGACATCTATGACGCGGAGCGCATCGTCGACCTGATCATTGGGCACAAGGAATTCCGTTTCGTGGCGTTTGTTCATAAGGCGCTCTCAGCCGGTGCCACGATAACTCTGGCGTGCGAAAAGATCTTTGTTGCCGAGTCCGCCACAATCGGGGGGGCCGTGTCCTATTCTGTCGGAAGCGACGGAATGCCACAGACCCTGCCCGCCGATGTCGCCGAGAAGTTCCAGTCGATTTGGCGGGCCGTGTGCCGCAAGGCGGCCGAGCATGGCGGCCACCCGAGCCTGCTGGCCGAGGCCATGGTTGATCCCGCGTTCGCCCTGACTATGCGCGAAGAAGGGGGGAAGCCCGTCTTGGAAAGAGACGGCCAGGGGAAAATGCTCAAGGCCAAGGGGCGAATCCTGACGCTGACAGCCCGCGAAGCCGTCGATTGCACGCTGGCCGAAGGACTGGTTCCTGACCTCAAGGCAGTCGGCCGACATCTCGGAATACCTGAATGGCAAGAGGTCGGCGGAAGGCCAGGAGCGCAACCGGGCGACGCGGGTAGCCCGAAAAAGAGTGCGTCAGACGCATTTGGTACGCCGGATAGTCTCTATGAGATGCTCTACGATAAGGTGGTTTCCCTCGGCCTGACCGGCGACTTGACCCAAATACAGGAAAAGAAGGCGTTGGAAGACTGGAAAGCGTGGTTCGATGCTCAGCGTCTGACAGACCGTAGGGTGCAGTGGACTATGACCTTGGTCGAAGCACGGGAAGGCAAGATAAGGTTGATTCCAGGAACGAGCGTTATTCAATGCGAGAGGATGCTTGAGAACGCACAATCTTCCTTAGAGTCCACTACGGAAAGCGTGAAGTACTACACGCATGATAACCCCCGTCCCATCAAGTTGGCTGAGGCCAAGGAAAGGCAGCGTTACTACCAGCAGAAGGTGAGCTACCTTTCGCGGTTGCTTCGTGAAACCAAAGCCTACCCGATCGAGGTCACGGCGAAGTCCGATAATGAACCGCGGGTCTTCCACATAATGGCCTGGGTGAGCGCGCGTTCGAGGGATGCGCTGACTCGAGTTGCTCCCGAAAGCGAGATTGTCTTGTCGGGCAAAATCGGCGAGATCGTTCCGTACCTGTCCGAGGATGGAGTCTTTATTATTGAGATTGTTTTGGACCAATGCGAATTGGTACAGGAGGCTGGGCCGGGGACTTCCGACCTTGACAAGGACGCCGACAGCAACTGCAAGCAATGGCTGTCTCTCGCAAGAAACTACATCCGCGCAGGAATGCCCGAGAAAGCGATTCCTTACCTCAAGCAAGTCATTGAGCAGTACGGGGACACCGACTACGCGAAGCAAGCCCGCGAGTTGGGGCAAGAAGCGCTTCGGATGATAAAGGCGCGCTCGGAACAGGAAAATACGCCCCCGACGGAAGGGGAGCCGACCCCCGAGTTGACAAAGTAGCCGTAAGTTTTACGCGGCGGGTGCAGAGACCCGCCGCGCCATAATCGGAACGCAGGCCCGATGGACACGCAACAAAAACTCCAACTTCTCGCCGACGGGTCGCGGTATGACCTGTCGTGCGCGTGTGGCACGAAAGACGGCGAGGACCATCGCCGCCGCGGACCGGGCGGCGTGTGGCTGTACCCGGCGACGCTGCCGAACGGCGGCACGTCCGTCATGCTGAAGACCCTCCTCTCCAGCGCCTGCTCGAACGATTGCCGCTACTGTCCCCTCCGAAGCGACCGCGACGTTGCGCGCTGCACCCTCGCCCCCGAAGAGGTGGCCCGCGTCTTCATGGACTACGTGCGGGAAGAGAAGGTCTTCGGCCTCTTTCTGACGAGCGGCGTCCTCCGCAGCCCCGACTACACGATGGACCGCATGCTGGCGGCCGTGCGGATCCTCCGCCGCCGGTACGAGTACCGCGGCTACGTGCATCTCAAGATCATCCCGGGCGCCTCGGAGGCGGCCATCGAGGAGGCCCTCGGGCTGGCGAGTTGCGTGTCGCTTAACGTCGAGGCGCCGACGCGGCGGGCGATGGCGGCTCTCTCGACGCGGAAGGATTTCGAGCGGGACATCGTCCGGCCGATGCGGCTCATCAGCCGCCTCACGGCGCGGGGCGGGCCCTACGCGGGCGTCAAGCAGACGACGCAGTTCATCGTCGGCGCCTCCGACGAGACCGATACCGAGATCGTCCGCGCGACGTACGGCCTGTACAAGCGCCTGCGGCTGAACCGCGTCTATTTCTCCGCCTACCAGCGCGGTCTGGGCGACCCCGCCCTGCCCGGCGAGCGCCCGCCAGGACTGAGGGCGGGCCGGGCCCAGGACCTTCTTGCGCGCGAGCACCGCCTGTACCAGGCGGACTTTCTTCTCCGCAAGTACGGGTTCCGGGACGACGAGATCCCGTTCGAGCCTGACGGGAGCCTCTCCCTGGCGGCCGATCCGAAGGAGATCTGGGCTCGGCAGCACCCGGAGCGGTTTCCGCTGGACTTGAATCGCGCGTCGCGGTACGAACTCCTCCGCGTTCCCGGTCTCGGGCCGGTGACGGTCCGCCGGATCCTTGAGATCCGGCGCGGCGGCGGCCGCCTGAGGCGCCTCGAGGACCTCGGCCGGCCCGGCAATCGCCTCCGCAAGGCGGCGGGGTATGTCAAGTTTTGAGGTCGCGGCAAGCAGTCCGACGGGTGGCATGGCCACGCTGTTCTGCGTGGCCATGCGTGGAGACAATTTGCATGTCCACCCGGAACAGGGTGGACATGCCACCCCCGCGTAGATGCAAAATCCTGGCCACGTCGCGGGCAAGCGATCAGGCCGCGCTATTTCTCATACTTCCGCGCCGCCTGCTTGAGTTCGTCCACCTGGCGCAGTTCTTCCCAGGTGAACTCCGGGAGTTCGCGGCCGAAGTGTCCGCCCTCGGCCGTCTTGCAGTAAATCGGGCGCAGGAGGTCCAGGTACTCGATCATGGCACGCGGCTTCAGGGGGAACACTTCGCGGATGACCTTCGCGAGGTCCACGTCGCGGATCACGCCGGTGCCGTTCGTGTCGACGCGGACGCTCAGCGGGTCGGCGACGCCGATGGCGTAGGACACCTGGACCTCGCACTCGTCGGCGAGATCGGCGGCGACGACGTTCTTCGCGACGTGGCGGCACATGTAGGCCGCGCTGCGGTCCACCTTGGAGGGGTCCTTGCCGCTGAACGCCCCGCCGCCGTGGCTCCCTTTGCCGCCGTAGGTGTCCACGATGATCTTTCGGCCGGTCAGGCCGCAGTCGCCGTGCGGGCCGCCGATCACGAACCGTCCCGTCGGGTTGACGTGGTAAATCGTGTCGTCGTCGAGCAACTCCGCCGGGATGACGGGGTTGACGACGTGGGCGATGACGCCCCGGCGGATTTCCTCGTTGCTGGCGGTGTCGGCGTGCTGGGTGGAAACGAGTACCGTGTGGACGCGGACGGGCCGGCCCTTCTCGTCGTACTGGACGGTGACCTGGCTCTTGCCGTCCGGCCGGAGCCATTTCAGTTCACCCGAGCGTCGGGCCTCCGCCAGACGGTTGCACAACTGGTGCGCGAGTTGGATCGGCATGGGCATCAGTTCGGGCGTTTCTCGGCAGGCGTAGCCGAACATGATCCCCTGGTCGCCGGCGCCCTGTTCCTTGCCCTTCGCCGCGTCGACGCCCATGGCGATATCCGGGCTCTGCCGTTTCAGCGACACCAGAACCGCACAGTGCTCGTGGTCGAATCCCATGGAGGCGTCGGTGTAGCCGATGTCCCGGATCGTCTGGCGAACGACGTCCGGGATGTCGACGACGGCTTTGGTGGTCACCTCTCCGGCGACGATGCACATGCCGGTCGAAACAAGCGTCTCGCAGGCGACGCGGCTGGCGGGGTCCTGGGCGATCATGGCGTCGAGGATGGCGTCGGATATCTGGTCGGCCATCTTGTCCGGGTGGCCGCACGTCACGGCCTCGCTCGTGAAGAGGACGTGGCCTTCGGGCAATTCGCCTGCACTTTTCTTGGACACGTCGCTGCTCCTTTATGCCGCGGGTTCGCTCTCGTTGCCCCCAAGAGGCTGATTCCGGCCCTCAAGGAAAACCAAAGTTTAGGTCTGCGGGGGCCGGAAGGCAAGCAAAAACGCCTGTCTCGACGGCAGCGCGGAGGGGCTCGTCCCGAAAAGTCAGCGCACAAGCGCCTTTGCAGCACGGACGGTGTTTCGCAGCAGTATGGCGACCGTCACGGGACCCACGCCGCCCGGGACGGGGGTGATGGCGCCGGCGACCTTCTTGGCCGATTCGAAGTCCACGTCGCCCACGGTTTTCATCTTCTTCTTGCCCTTCTCGTTGAGGACGGGCTGGCCGCTCTCGTCGAGAACGGGCACGCGGTTGATGCCCACGTCGATGACAGTCGCGCCGGGCTTGACGTGCTCGCCGGTGACGAGACCGGCCTTCCCGGCCGCGACGACCAGGATCTCGGCCTTGGTCGTGTGCATCTTGAGGTCGCGTGTGCCGATGTGGCAAATCGTACAGGTGCCCAAGTCGTTCGTCACGAGGCAGGCGACGGGTTTGCCGACGATCGGTGAATGCCCCACGACGACGCACTCGGCGCCCTTGATCTGGCAGCCGGCGAACTTGATGAGTTCGTAGGCGGCGGCCGCCGTGCACGGCACGAGTTGGGCGGGCTCGTAAAAGAGGAGTTTTCCCAGGTTGGCGGCCGTGATGCCCTCGACGTCCTTGCCGGGCGGAATGCGTTCGGCCATCTGCTGGGCGTCAACACCGGCCGGCAACGGCATCTGCAGCAGGATGCCGTGGACCGCCGGGTCGGCGCCGAGTTCGTCGATCTTCGCGGCAAGGGCCTCGGCGCTCGTTTCGGGCGAGAGTTCCACCAGGTCGTAGGCGATGCCGACCTCTTCGCAGGACTTGGCCTGGCTCCGCGTGTAGACCTGTGCCCCGGGGTTGTCGCTCGCGAGAATGCTGGCCAGTCTCGGCGGCGCCCCGGTCTTTTCCTTGACGGCCTCGATCTCCGGCGCCAACTCGTTTCGGATCCTGGTGGCGAGTGCTTCCCCGTCGATCAGTTTTGCCGACATGGTCTTTCTCCTCTTGCCAGCCCGCGTCCGAACGCCATCTGCAATCAGGCCATCTCCGCTTGCTCGATAATGCCCGGCACGAGGTCGTCCCACCCCAGGGTCATCAGGTGCGCGCCCTGGCACATGGGCTTCACCTCGCGCACGAGGCGGGCAGCGATCTGGGTCGAAACCTTCTTGAGATCCTCCTTCGGCGCGTCCGCCAGTTGTTTGATCAAGGCGTCCGGCACCTGGACGCCGGGGACCGAGCGGTTCATGTACTTGGCCATGCCGGCCGACTTCAGGACGACGATGCCCACCAGGACGGGGACCTTGAGACGGTCCACGCCGGCCATGAAACGCTCGAACGTCGCCGGGTCATAAACGGCCTGGGTCTGCACGAACTGCGCACCCGCCTCGACCTTCTTTTCGAGTTTGATGATCTGGGCCTGGGGGTTTTTGCCGCACGGCGTGACGCAACAGCCTTTAAAGAACTTCGGGTTGCCGTCCAGTTTGTTGGGGTTGCCTTTCATGTCGACGCCCATGTCGCTTCCGGCTTCGAGCCGCGCCAGTGCCTGAAGAAGGCCCACCGAATCGAGGTCGTGAACGGGTCTGGCTTCGCGATGATCGCCCATGATGACGTGGTCCCCGGTCAGGGCGAGGATGTTCTCGATGCCGAGGACCGCGGCCGAGAGGGCATCGCTTTGGAGCGCAATGCGGTTGCGATCCCGGCAGACCATCTGGAAGACCGGCTCGATGCCTCGCTCCAGGAGGAGGCGGCACATGGCCAGCGAGCCGACACGCATCACGGCCGTCTGGTTGTCCGTCACGTTGACGGCGATGACTTTTCCCTTGAGGAAATGCTCGGCCTCTTCGAGGCCGTGCGCGACGTTCGTGCCCTTAGGCGGGCCGATTTCCCCGGTGACGACGAACTGTCCGCTCTTTAATCGTTCTTCGAGTTGGCTCATGGTCGCGTCCCGGTCATTTCTTCGCGTTCTCGGGTTCCTTGGTTTCTTCTTCCGCTTGCGAAACCTCCAGCGCCCATCGGATCGAGCGCCGGTTAGCATCGGCAATGTCCCGCTTCCGAAAATCCTTCGGGGCCTGGAACCGCCTCAGGTCGTCCACGCGGCCCAGTTGCTCGAGCCGCTCGTAGATCAACTGCCAGCCGCACGGCCGTTCCTTCGACACTTCGCACGAGCCGTCGTCGCCCGTTCCGCCGCAAGCGCCGTTCACGAGACTTTTCGCGCACAGCGTGATGGGGCACAGGCCGCCCGTGAACGCCAGCATGCATTCGCCGCACTCCGCGCACCGCTCGCCCGAGGGCCAGAGGCCCTGGTAATCGCCCATGCAGAGGGTGTTCATGGCTGGGACGGCCAATCGGCCGACGATGTTCCCGACGGCCTGGACGCCCACGCCGCACGACCCGACGAGGATCGCCTCGGCCGCGGCCAGTTTGTCCACGAAGCGGCTGAGTTTGAGCCCGACGATGGCCTTGTTGCAGATCATGTCCACCAGCGCCGAGCCGGTCGTCTCGATGCCAGCCTCCGCGAGCGCCGCCTTCATCTGGTCGATCCAGGGCTGGCCGCCGGTTTCGCACCCGATCGGGCAGCCTTGGCATCCGAGGATGAAAACCTTTCGCACGCCCGCGAGGGATTCGAGGATTTCCTGGTTGGGCTTCCGTTCCGTCACATTCATGGCGATTCGCCTCCTGCGGTGGCCCAGCAGCGAGCCGGCGCGTTCGCATGGTCCAGGACCGAGTCGAGAAGCCGATCCATCGCCGCGGCGACGGCAGGGCTCAAACCCTCGCCCCACGCGACGCGCCCGGGCTCCACGCCGAACACCGTCACATGCGTAAAGGCGCGGCCCGTCACGGCCTCCATCTCCAGGGCCGGGCCGACGCTCAGTTCGTGCAGCGACAGCGCCGTGCCGGACAGGCTTTCCGCCGCCGACGCGTCCACGTCCATCCGGTACACGGCTCCCGGCCGGCCGCCGGCGCGAACCGCGTCGATGACGATGAGCGGATCGCCGGGGTCCAATCGGCCCAGGACGTCCGAGAGCGCGAGGCCGGCGTCGTGCAGCCGGACGTGCCCCGGAACGCCCCGCGCCGCGAGCCGCTCGACCGCTGCCGGGCCGACCCCGTCGTCGCCCATCAGCGTGTTGCCGACACCCAGGATGTTGACCGTCGCGTCAGACAATGCGATAAACTCCCCTACCCTCGCCGGACGCCGTCATCACGTGAACCGAGCACGCCAGGCACGGATCGAACGACCGGATGATCCGCACGATCTCGAACGGGTTGTCGCGGTCCTTGACCTTGGTTCCGATGAGGGCCTGTTCCATGGGGCCCGGCGTCTCTTTCGCATCCTTGGGCGAACCGTTCCACGTCGTCGGCACCACCATCTGGTACCGGCTGATGACTTTGTCGCGGATTTCGATCCAGTGGCCGAGCGCGCCGCGCGGGGCGCCCGTCAGGCCGGCCCCCTTCCCTTCGGCGGGAATCTTGAGGTCCACGGCCACCGGCTCGCCGGGTTTCAGTTCCTGGAGCCAGCCCATCATGGCCGAGGCCACGATCCGCGCTTCCAGCGCGCGGGCCAGGTGCCGGCCGAGAACGGACGGCAAGGCATCGGCCCCGACGCCGGCTGCCTTCAGAGCCGCATCTATCTCGCGCTTCACGGCCGAGTGTCCCGACCCATAGGCCACCAGCGCGCGGGCGAGGGGTCCGACCTCGGCCGGGGCCCCGTCGTAGCGCGGCGCCTTGAGCCAACTGTAGGCCCCCGCCTTTTCAGGCTGGGCGATGGTTTGGCCCCCAGCGGGCGGTGCGGCACACTCGTCGGCGTAGCGCGAATGCGCGACCTCTTCGCGGATCTTCGCTGCGCTGACGGCAGCGGGTTTTCCGTCCCCCGCCACCAGTCCCGCCGGCAAGAGGCGCTTGCGCTTCAAGGGGTCCGTCGAGCCGGCGTCCAGGTTGAAGGCCCCATACGAGAGGAACCTTCCGCACCCGGCGCCGATGCCGAAGTAGTCGCGGTAAGCGCCCGCGACGGTGAAGACCGCCGGGATGTACACGTCCTCGATGAAAGCCTGAATCTGCTGGAGTTTGCCCAGAAAAGTGGCGATCTTGTCGGCCGTCACAGGGCTTGTCACCCCGCCGGGCACGATGCCGATGTTGTGCGGCATCTTGCCGCCGAAGATCGAGAGCATCTCGTGGCAGACGCGGCGGATCTGGAGGGCCTGGATATAGCCGCGGACAAGCGCGATGTTCGTCTGCTTATCGCAGCGGTAGTCGCCTTCGTAGCGCGGGAAGAACGGCGACAAGGCCTTGCGGCCGATGAACGCCCGGACGGACTTCAGTTCCGTTTCGCTTCCCTGGTAATCCGCCAGGGCGGCCACGTCCGCGTAATCCAAGGCCGTCAGCGCGAAAAAGTGCAGGATGTGCGACTGGAGGTAATTCGAGCCGAAGATCAGGTTCCGCACGAGGCGGCCGTTCTCCGGGATTCTGTCTGCGACGCCCAGGGCCTCGTCGAGTGCAAAGGCCGAGGCCGTTGCGTGGGCCGTCGGGCAGACGCCGCAGACACGCTGCGTCAGCCGCACCGCATCGAGGGGATGCCGGCCGACCAGGATGTTCTCGAAGCCGCGGAACAGGGTCCCGCTGCACGAGGCTTCCTTGACCTCGCCGGCGTCGACGAGCGCCTCGATCCTCAGGTGACCCTCGATCCGCGTGACGGGATCGATCGTGATCGTACTAGCGTGTGCTTGGGCCTTCTTGGCACGCATGAGCCCTGCCTCCGAATCAGCCGCCCTGGCCGGTCGCCGTCTCGGCCCCAAGGAGCCGCAGACGCCCCAGCCTCTCCTCGTCGATCTTGCGATACAACGGACTCAGCCGGTCCGGGAAGTCCGGCTCGACACAGCCGTGGCACGGGCTTCCGGCCCCGACGCACCAGTTGGTGCCGCTATTCCACATGCGGGTCGGACAGTCGGCAAAGGTCACCGGGCCCTTGCAGCCGAGTTCGTAAAGGCAGCCAGCGTCGCCGAACTTCTTGGCGAAGCGTCCGGCGTCGAAATCCGCGCGGCGCGGACACGTCTCGTGAATGCACTTGCCGTAGAACATGCTCGGGCGGGCCAGTTCGTCGAGCGTCGCGGCCACAGCCTCCAGGCCGTAGAGCGCCACCGCCGCCAGCGAGCCGACGAGCCAGTCGGGGTGCGGCGGGCAGCCGGGGATGTTCACGACCGGCACCTTGACGCCTTCTCGCTCAAACAGTTCGGTGGCCGACAAGGCCTCCGTCGGATTCGGCTCCCCGGCCGGGATGCCGCCGAAAGCGGCGCACGTGCCCATGGCTACGACGGCCAAGGCATTCCGCGCGAGGTTGACGGCATGCTCGGCGATGGGCACTTCGCGGCCGTTCTCCTCGCCCATGGTTCCAAAGAGCGGATGGCCGACCGGCAACGAACCTTCCAGGACGAGGACGTATCCGCCTTTCTGTTTGGCGGCGGTGTCCTTGAGGACGTCTATGACTTGCCGGCCCTGCCCCGCCATGACCGTCACGATAAAGCGAAGCGAGATGTGCTTGCCGGGCACCAGTTCGTTCAGCACGAGGCTCGACGCCCCCGGCGTGAACGAGTTCAGGAGCGAGACCGCGCAGCCCGTGCAGGCCGAGCCTTGGAGCCAGATGGCGGGGATTTCCACAATATCAGGCATGGCCGATTCCTCTTAAAAGGACGAGGTTCTCGTTCCGTCTGCGCCTAACGCTACTTTGTCAACTCCGCGCCCCCGAGAAGGGGGATAGCGCGGCGGGCATTCTTGCCCGCCGCGCGGTGGCCAAGAATGGCCACCGCGCCTCCGCTTACCTGTCGAGGCGCGAAGTTGACAAAGCAGCACTAAGCGACGCGGACGATTTCCTGCCGCACCGCGGCGATGAGGCGCTTCATGGCCGCCTCGACCGGAGGCGAGAGCCCTTCGCCGAACGCCACTTCGCCCGGCTCCACGCCGAACACCACCGTCGGTGGAACGCGCATCCCAACGGCCCGCGCCAAACCGACCGCCTCAACCACACCGAGCCCGTGGGCCGACAGGTCGCTTGCGCCGGCCTTCGCCCGCCCCTCGAGTTCTTCCAGCGTCAGGCGGTAAATCGTTCCCGGCGCTCCGCCGGCCCGCATGGCGTCAATCAGGATGACGCAGGCGGCGTGGGCGAACTCCATCATCGCGGCCACGAGGTCTGTCCCCGCGTCGAGCAGAGCGACTTGCGCCGGCAGCGATTCGGCCTTAAGCCTCTCGACGGCGGCGGGCCCGACGCCCTCATCCCGGGCCAGGGGATTTCCCACGCCGACCACCCAGACGCTCTTCTTCGCCTTGCCGCTCGAACGCATCACCGCATTCTACGCGTCCGGGCCGGCTTAGAAAAGGCCGACGACGCGTCCGTCGGGGCCGACATCCACCTTCTCGCCCGCCGGCGTCGTCGGCAGGCCGGGCATCGTCCGCATCATCCCGCAGAGCGGATACAGGAACCCCGCGCCGACCGAGGCCCGCACGTCGCGGACCGGGAACACGTACCCGCTCGGGGCCCCCTTCACGGCCGGGTCGTGCGTTAGGCTCAGGTGCGTCTTGGCCATGCAGATCGGCAGTTTGTCGAACCCCAGGCGGGTGTAGCGTTCGATGGCCTGTTCCGCCTCTTTTTCGTAGGTCACCCTGGCGGCCCCGTACATCCGCGTCGCGATCGTTTCGATCTTCTTCTTGATGGGCCAATCCAGTTCGTACAGGAAGCGGAACTTCTTCGGGGCCTCGCAGGCTTCGACGACGGCCTCGGCCAGTTCCACCCCGCCTTTGCCGCCCTCGGCCCAGGCGTTGCTGTGGGTGACCCACCCGGCGCCGGCGGCCTTGGCCCTTTCGACGATGACGTTGAACTCCGCCTCCGTGTCCGTCGTGAACCGGTTGATGGCAACGACGACCGGCACGCCGAACAAGCGCGCGTTCTCGATGTGCCTTTCGAGGTTGCAGCATCCCTCGGCGACGACGTCGGGATTCTCCTGGAGCAGCGCGGGGTCGAGCGGCTTGCCCGCCACCACGCGGAACTTCCCGCTGTGCATCTTCAGCGCCCGCACCGTCGCCACCAGGACGACGCAGTCCGGCACGAGGCCGCTGGCGCGGCACTTGATGTTCATGAACTTTTCCATGCCGATGTCCGCGCCGAAGCCCGATTCCGTGACGGTGTAATCCGCCAGCCGCGTCGCGATCATGTCCGCCAGGATCGACGAATTGCCGTGCGCGATGTTCGCAAACGGCCCGGCATGGACGAAGCACGGCGTGTGTTCGAGCGTCTGCATGAGGTTGGGCTTGATGGCGTCTTTCATGAGGACGGTCATGGCGCCGGCGACCTTAAGGTCTTCGCACGTGACGGGCTTCGAGTCGCGCGTGTAGGCGACGATCATTCGGCCCAGGCGCTCGCGGATGTCCTCGAGGCCGGTCGTCAGGCCGAGGATGGCCATCACCTCGCTCGCGACGGCGATGTCGAAACCCGTCCGGCGGACGATGCCCGACCCGAGGCCGGTGATCACGTCGTCGAGCGCCCAGCGGTCGCTGATGTCGAGCACGCGCCGAAGCGACGGCGCATACGGGTCGATGTTCAGAGGGTTTCCGTGATAAATGTGGTTGTCGACGAACGCGCACGCCAGGTTGTTCGCCAGACCGACCGCGTGGATGTCGCCCGTCAGATGGAGGTTGAAGTCCTCCATCGGTACGACCTGGCTGTACCCGCCGCCGGCCGCCCCGCCCTTGATGCCGAAGACGGGCCCCAGGCTCGGCTGGCGGATGCACGTGCAGACGTTCTTGCCGATGTGCGCGAGGCCCTGCGAGAGGCCGATCGTGGTGACGGTCTTGCCCTCGCCCAGGGGTGTCGGCGTGATGGCCGTCACATCGATGTATTTTCCGCGCTTCCTCTTGGCGAGGCGGCCGAGGATCGAGAGGTCGACCTTGGCCTTATAGTTGCCGTAGAGTTCGAGTTCGCTTTCCTGGACGCCCAATTCGTTCGCAATTTCACGAATAGGTTTCAACTTAGCCGCTTGTGCGATTTCGAGATCACTAAGCATCAGGCATCTCCTTGAAATGCAGGGCGCGATCCTTGCCAAGAGGCCGGCCACCACATCAGAGGACAATCGTGGGCGGCGTTCTGTTGCATCGCAGTCTAGAGGCGGTGGCGCCGGCCCGTCAAGACATTTTGCCGGCCGCGCCCTGTCTTGTGAACCTTTTCACAGAGTCCGGCCCCGAGAGACCGTATCCACCTTGACATCTTTCTTGGCGCGCCCTATCCTAAGACGGGCTGCGGGTGCCTGGCGTTGCCGCCTCCTCCGTGCCGTTTCATCGCCAAGCCCGAGTAGGCGATGCCGAACTCCGAGCCCTCATGCGAGCGGCGTATTTCGCTGTTTGGACGTCGGCCTCGCGGTCTCCGCCGGAGGCAGGGTCTTTAAGCCAGGAACGCAGGCCGCCCATGAAAATCGCGATCACAGGCAAAGGCGGCGTCGGCAAGACGACGGTCACGGCCGTCTGGGGCGAGGCCTTCCGCGCCGATGGGCGCCGCGTCCTCCTGATCGATGCGGACCCCGACGCGAACCTGGCCTCGGCCGTGGGCGTTTCACCCGACCGTCTTCCCAGGCCGCTGGTTCTCCTGAAGAACCTCATCAAGGAGCGGACGGGCGCCGACCCCGACCAGGTCGGTCAGTACTTCCGGCTGAATCCTCAGGTGGCGGACCTTCCGGATTCGTATGCCGTTGATGCCGGCGGGATGAAGTTGCTCGTGCTCGGCGGCATCCGCGGCGGGGGCAAAGGATGCGCCTGCCCGCAGGGTGCGTTCCTGAAGGCGATGATGCGGCACCTGATGCTCAGCCGCGACGAGGTGCTCCTCGTGGACATGGAGGCGGGCCTGGAGTTTCTCGGCCGCGCGAGCGTCATGGGCACCGACGCGCTGGTGATCGTGGTCGAGCCCGGTCGGCGGAGCCTGGAGACGGCGGCGGGCATCGCCCGCATGGGCCGCGAGATCGGACTGAAGCGATTCGGGGCGGTGCTGAATAAGGTAACGGACCCCGGCCAAGTGGCGGTGGTGCAAGGCGCGCTGCCGGAAGGCGTGGAACTCCTCGGCCACGTGCCGTACAGCCCTGCCCTTCAGCGCGCGGACCTCGAAGGCCGCTCGGTCCTCGGCGTGGACGCCAAGGCGGAAGCGGCCCTGGGGGAAGCCCGGCGGAAAATGGAAGCGTTGATCGGGGCGGAAGCGCCCGCTCGCGGCTAAGGAAGAGGTGGACGATGGCGAAGTCCAAGGCGAAGTCGAAAGCGAAATCGAAGGCGTCCGGCCGGATGATCGTCTGCCGGATTGAACGCTGCCTGGGGTGCCGGTCGTGCGAGATCGCCTGCGCGCTGGCGCACGCGGCGTCGGACGACCTTTACGATGCCGTCCTCGAGCAACCGCGCCCGCAAAGGCGCGTCCGGGTTGAGCCGGCGGGCGCCTGGGCTTGCCCGATGCAGTGTCAACACTGCGAGGACGCACCGTGCCTGGAGGCTTGTCCGAGCGGCGCGCTGCATCGTGCAACCGAGAACGGGCCGGTTCTTGTCGATGCCGAGCGGTGCATAGGGTGCAAGTTCTGCGTGATGGCATGTCCGTTCGGGGTGATTGAGATGTCGCGCGACGGCCGGGCGGTGGTCAAGTGCGACCTGTGTATCGAGCGGACGCAGGCTGGCAAGGAGCCCGCGTGTGTCTCGGCCTGTCCGACCCTGGCACTTGCGTTCGTGGACATTGAGGAATACAACCGCCGGAAGCGCAAGGCGGCCGCCGAGATGCTTCAGGCCGCGCAAGAAACCGGCGAGCGATAAGGACGCCGCGCGGCAACCGGGAACGAAATGCCGCAACGGACCTCTGCCTGGCTGCACAGGCACGGCAGTCCGTAGGGCTGGAGGAACGCCAATGGTCACGGTGACGGTGTGCGTGGGAAGTTCCTGCCACCTGAAGGGTGCGCGCGAGGTCATTGTGCGTTTCAACGGGCTGCTGGAGGAACTCGGCCTCCAGGACAAGGTGGCGCTGAAAGGCTCGTTCTGCATGGAACGGTGCGGCGAGGGAGTGAATTGGCAGATCGACGACGAGCCCCTGACGAGTGGAAGCGTCGATGAGGCGATCGCAACGTTTCGCGAGCGGGTGCCGGCGGCCGTGGCAAAAGGGCCTGCGGCCGAGCCAGGAGGGACGCCATGAGATCCCCCGACAGCCAAATCACGGCGGCGCACACCAGCGCGATCCTGCAGCACACGCCCAACGGGGTCCTGTTGGTGGATAAGGAGACGCGGATTCGTTTTGTGAACCCCGCGTTTCGGTCCATGTTCCATTGCGGCGACGACGAGATCGTCGGCAAGCGAGCGTCGGAGTTCGTGCACTCGGACTGTTTTGAACGGGTTATCGCTGCGAGCGGGAACCTGATGGTCAAAGAGACGATCCCCGAACACGACATGAGTTTTCGCGTGGGGTTGTTTCCGATCGAGGGGAAAAACCTGTACTGCGGGATCTTCATTGACACCTCGGAAGAAGAGAAAGCCAGGCATCGCCTGGCCGAGTTGCGGGCCCAGACGCTCGAGCGCGCCCAGGAGGTGATCGAGCGCCAGATGCAAACCGCCCAGGAGATCGCCAGGCTTTTGGGCGAGAGCACGGCTGAGACCAAGGTGCTGCTGGTGAAGGTGATGTCCCTTTTTCAGAAAGAGCGATAGGGTATGCGGTTCTTTTACGAGTGGGGAACGAGGCAATTGCGCAAGCACAGCGAGGAACTGTGCGGCGACAGCCTGGCAGTCGCCCGCCACTCGGATTCCGTGACCCTGGCGCTTTCCGACGGGTTGGGGAGCGGCGTCAAGGCCAACATCCTGGCCACGTTGACGACGCGCATAGCGATGCACCTGCTGGAGAACGATTTGCCGCTCTCCGAGGTGGTCGAGACCCTGGGCAAGACCCTGCCGGTCTGCGAGGTGCGGAAACTGGCGTACAGCACGTTTGCGATTGCGCAGTTCTTCCGTGACGGCCGCGCGCGTTTCGTCGAGTTCGACACCCCGCCGGCGATCGTTCTGCGTGGGCGCAAGACATTGACCCTCCCGTGGAACGATCGCGAGATCGGCGGCAAGAGGATCCGCGAGTCGGTCGTGGAAGTGAGGCTGGGGGACTGGATCGTGTTTGTCTCGGACGGGGTTCTGAACGCCGGGATCGGCGGCGTGTATCCGCTGGGCTGGGGCTGGGAGCAGGCCGCCAGGTACCTGGAGACACACACGCATCCTGATCTTTCGGCTCAGAGTGTGGCGGACAGGCTGGCGGAGACTGTGCTGGAACTTTACGCGGGGGCTCCGGGCGACGATGTCAGCATTGCCGTCATCAAGGTCCGCACCAAACTGGCCGCGACGGTCCTGACAGGTCCGCCGGGAGAGACTGCGTCGGATGAGAAGGTGCTGGCGCGGTTCGTCAAGCGACGAGGGCTGCACATCGTGTGTGGCGGAACGACCGCGAAGATTGTTTCTCGCCATCTGGGGCAGCCGCTGGAGGTTGACCTGGAAACGATGAAGCCCGATGTGCCGCCCTTGGCGCGGATGCAGAACATCGACCTGGTCACCGAGGGCATTTTGACACTGACCCGGACGAACGAACTGCTGCGCGCCGGCGCGGACAAGCACACAGTCCAGTTCCGCAATGACGGCGCGGCCACGCTCGTGAGGCTGCTGTTGGACGTGGACCACGTGCATTTTATCGTCGGCCGGGCCGTCAACCCGGCCCACCAGAACCCCAGCCTGCCGGGGGAACTGGGCATGAAACTGACCGTCGTCCGGGAGATCGCCGACGAACTGATAAAACGGGGAACCGAAGTGACGATCGAATCGGTTTAGCGGCTCCAGTTGAGGTCCAAGACGGATGGCCGAGAGCAAACTAACGGAAGAACAGATCATCGACGACATCGTGGATCGCTACGAGGGCGACGAAGGCATGCTGATCCCCATGATGCAGGATCTGCAGGCCGACTGCGGGTACCTGCCGGTGGATCAACTGCGCCGGCTGGCCGGGCGGCTCGACGCGCCCCTCAGCCGCCTGTACGCCGTCGCGACGTTCTATGCCTCGTTCCGCCTCGCGCCGAAGGGGTTGCACGAAGTGACCCTGTGCGTGGGGACGGTCTGCTATCTGAAGGGTGCGGGCCAGATCGCCGAGCGGATCTCGAAGGAGTTCAAGGTCGAGGCGGGCGGGACCACGCCGGACGGTCTCTTCACGTTCCAGCCGGTCAATTGCGTCGGGGCGTGCGCGGTGGCGCCGGTGATGATCGTGGATGGCAAGTACTACAACGGGATCACGCTGGATTCGGCCAGGGACATCCTCCGCGGACTTTCCCCGGAGGAGGCGCCGGCTGAAAGCGAGGCTCAAAAGTGACGGTCGTTGGCATTGAACGGCTCAGCACGACGGCGGACCTTGAACGCCTGCGGGAAGATCTGCGCAAGCGGCGCGATCCCGCGGCGAAATGCGTGCGCGTCTGTATCGGCCCGGGGTGTGTCGCCAAGGGGGCGATGGGACTGTACGAACTTTTCGCCGAGGCGGTCCGCCAGACCGGGGCCGACGTCGCGATCGAGGCCAAGGGCGTGGGATGCCACGGGCTCTGCGAGCGGGGACCCATCGTCATCGTCCACCCGGGCGACCCCTCGGCTGCGCTCGGGGCAGGCATTTTTTACCAGCGGGTGGAGGAGCCCGACGTCGCCGAGATTTTCCGCGAGACGGTGCTCGGCGGCCGGGTGGTCGAGCGGCTCCTTTACGAGGACCCGGCGACCGGAGAACGAGCCAGGACGGCCGACGGAATCCCCTTCTACAAGGCCCAGCAGCGAATCGCGCTGGCCCACTGCGGCGTGATAGATCCGGCGAGCCTCGAGGATTACATTGCAGCGGGCGGATACAGCGCCCTGGCGAAGGCCCTGACGACGATGACGCCCGAGCAGGTGCTCGAGGAGGTGGAACGCTCGGGCCTCCGCGGGCGGGGCGGCGGCGGGTTCCCGACCGGCCGCAAATGGCGCTCGTGCCGCAATGCTGCCGGCGAACCCAAGTACGTCATCTGCAACGGCGACGAGGGCGATCCGGGGGCGTTCATGGACCGCGTCGTCATGGAAGGCGACCCGCACGCCGTCCTGGAAGGGATGGTCATCGGGGCGTACGCCATCGGCTCGTCTCAGGGCTATATCTACGTGCGGAACGAGTACCCGCTTTCGGTGGAACGTCTCAAAGGGGCGATCGGACAGGCGCGCGAACTGGGGCTCCTGGGCGAGGACATTCTCGGCACGGGCTTCTCGTTTGACATCCGGATCAATCGCGGCGGGGGGGCTTTCGTGTGCGGCGAGTCCACCGCCCTGATGGCTTCGCTCGAGGGGCGGCCCGGCGAACCACGGGCCAAGTACGTCCACACCGTCGAGCATGGCCTCCACGACAAGCCGACCAACCTCAACAACGTCGAGACCTGGGCGAACGTGCCGGCCATCATCAACCGCGGAGCCGAATGGTTCGCCTCCATCGGCACCGAAAAATCGACCGGGACTAAAGTGTTCAGCCTCGTCGGCGACGTCGTGAACACCGGCCTGGTGGAAGTGCCGACGGGGATTACGCTGCGACGGATCATCGAAGAGATCGGTGGCGGCGTCCAGGGAGGCAAGGCGTTCAAGGCGGTCCAGACGGGCGGACCGTCCGGCGGATGTATCCCTGCGGAGCACCTTGACGCCCAGGTGGACTTCGATCAACTGACGAAACTGGGCTCGATGATGGGTTCGGGCGGCATGATCGTCATGGACGAAGACACCTGCATGGTGAACGTCGCCCGGTACTTCACGAACTTTCTGCGAGATGAGTCCTGCGGCAAATGCACGCCGTGTCGCGAGGGCCTCGCCCAGATGCTTTCCATCCTCGACCGGATCACCCATGGCGAGGGCGAGACCGGAGACGTCGAGCGCCTCCAGGACATGGCGGCGCTGCTCGAGGGCACCGCGCTGTGCGCCCTGGGGAAGACCGCCGCCAACCCCGCGCTTTCGACCATCCGCTATTTCCGCGACGAATACGACGCGCACATCCTCCAGAAGCGGTGTCCCGCCAAGGAGTGCCGGGGCCTGTTCCGTTACGACATCAACGCGGAGGCCTGCAAGGCCTGTGGCCTCTGCAAGAAGCACTGCCCGGTGGACGCCATCTCGGGCGAAAAGAAGGTGCCCCACGTGATCGATCAGGAAAAGTGTACGCTGTGCGGGATGTGTTTCGAAAAGTGTCCGTTCGACGCGGTCCTTAAGGTCTGAGGAGTCTGTGCGGTGCCCACGGTGACGATAGACGGCGTGAAGGTCGAGGTAGAGACGGGCGCGACGATTCTCGACGCCGCCCGGAAGGCCGGCCTGTGGATTCCGACCTTGTGCTACCACCCGGCCGTTTCGCCTCCCGCCACGTGCCGCGTCTGCATGGTTGAACTGGACCGCGGCGACTGGAAGCAACTGGTGACGGCGTGCAATTACCCGGTCCGCCGGGATATTACGGTCAGCGTGTCGAGCGAGCAGGCCGTCCGGGCCCGGGCGGGCGTGATGCAACTGCTCTTAGCGCGGGCGCCGGAGAACAAGGACCTCAAGGCGATGGCCCGCCGCATGGGCGTCGAGGGCACCCCCTACCCCACAGTGACCGTGAGCCAGCGCGATTGCATCCTGTGCGGCCTCTGCACGGCCGTGTGCGACGAGGTCCTCGGATGTGCGGCGATCGGTTTTTCCGGGCGCGGCCAGGACCGCGCGGTCAGCCCGCCCTTCCGGCAACCATCCGAGGATTGCATCGCGTGCGGCGCCTGTGCTGCCGTCTGTCCCGTCGGAACCATTCAGATCCGGATTCACGAGGACACGGGCGAGATCGAGATCTCCCCGTTCAAGGCGCGGGCGAAGTTGCTGACGTGCGAGGCGTGCGGGGAGCGCGTGGTCAGCCTGCCGGTGTCCGAAGAAGCCCTCAAGAGGGCCAAGATCGACTGGGAGGAATTTCGCCGGCTCGCACGGTTGTGTCCCAAGTGCAGGCGCAGGGGCGCGGCCGCGAGGTTGGCGGAGTCGTCCTCCGCAACGTAACTGAGGAGAGCCAGGATGGATCCGAAGAAGATGTCGTGCGACCCGGCGGCCCAGGAGATGCTGGCGCGGATGGCGGAGGCTGGAATCGAGACCGCCTGGGACCGCCTCGAGGCCCAGGAGCCGCAATGCGGGTTCGGCCAACTCGGCCTCTGTTGCCGCATCTGCAACATGGGCCCCTGCCGCATCGACCCGTTCGGCGAAGGGCCGCAGCGCGGCGTATGCGGCGCGGATGCCGACACGATCATCGCGCGGAACTTCCTGCGCGCGGTCGCCGGCGGCGCGAGCGCCCACTCGGATCACGGCCGGGGCGTCGCGCACACGTTCCTGGCGATGGCCCGCGGCGAGGCGCCCGACTACGGCATCAAGGACCGCAAGAAACTTCTCGCGCTCGCCAAGGAAATGGGCGTTCAGACCGACGGCCGCGAGGACAAACAAATCGCCGAGGAACTCGGCGAACTGATGCTGGCGGAGTTCGGCAAGCCGCACGGGACGCAGCGGATGGCCGAACGCGCCCCCAAGCCGCGAAAGGAGGTCTGGAAGAAACTCGGCGTCCTGCCTCGCGCGGTGGACCGGGAGATCGTCGAGGCCCTCCACCGCACCCACATGGGCGTGGACCAGGACTACAAGAGCATCCTCCACCACGCCAGCCGGTGCGCCCTGGCCGACGGATGGGGCGGATCGATGATCGGCACGGAACTGCAGGACGTGATGTTCGGCACGCCGACGCCCGCTCGCGGCGAAATCAACCTGGGCGTCCTCAAGGAGGACCAGGTGAACCTGGTGGTTCACGGTCACGAACCGCTCCTGTCGGAGATGGTGGCGGCGGCGGCGACGATGCCCGAGATCGTCGAGGAAGCCAAGAAGGCCGGCGCCAAGGGCGTCAACGTCGCCGGCATCTGCTGCACGGCAAACGAACTCCTGATGCGACATGGAATCCCGGTGGCCGGGAACTTCCTCTCCCAGGAACTTGCCATCGGCACGGGTGCCGTGGACCTTATGTGCGTCGACGTCCAGTGCATCATGCAGGGCCTCACGGAAACCGTGAAGGGGTTCCACACGAAACTCATCACGACGAGCGAGAAGGCCCGCCTTCCGGGCGTCGAGCACATCGAGATGGATGAGGCCCGGGCCCTCGAGATCGGCAAAGAGATCGTACGCAAGGCGATCGAGGCCTTCACCTGCCGCAAAGGCAAGAAGACCTGCATCCCCAAGGAGACAGGCGATGTGGTGGTCGGCTTCAGCCACGAGACGATCAACTACATGCTCGGCGGGCGGTTCCGCTCGTCGTACCGGCCGCTGAACGACAACATCATCAACGGCCGCATCCGCGGCGTCGTGGGCGTCGTCGGATGCACGAATCCCAAGGTCCGACACGACTGGGGGCACACGGGCCTCGTCCGGGAACTCATCAAGCGCGACATCCTGGTGGTGACGACGGGGTGCGCGCAGATCGCGTGCGGCAAGCAGAACCTGATGACGCCGGAGGCGGCGGAATTGGCCGGGCCGGGCCTTCGCGAGGTGTGCGAGACGGTGGGCATCCCGCCGGTGCTGGCGGTCGGATCCTGCGTTGACAACAGCCGCATCCTTGTCGCGTGCGCGGAGATGGTCCGCGAGGGCGGTCTGGGCGACGACATCTCGGACCTGCCCGTCGCGGGGGCGTGCCTGGAACACATCACGGAGAAGGCGATCTCGATCGGCCAGTACTTCGTGGCGTCGGGCGCCCTGGTGGTGTTCGCCAAGAAACTCTTCCCCGTGCTGCCGGGGTCCAAGGTCGCCAAATACCTCTTCGAGGACATCGCCGAGGAGTTCGGAGGGCGGTGGGCAGTCGAGGACGACCCGGTGAAGGCGGCCGAACTCATCCACGCCCACATCGAGGCGAAGCGCGACGCCCTGGGCATCAACCAGGAGCGCGAACGGAAACTCTACGACATGGAGGACCGCCGGAAACTCGAAGTGAAATAGCCCCCCGAAACCAGGACCGAGAGACCCGTTCTCACAAGGAGATGAAGGAGCCAGGAGATGTCCAGAATCATTGCAGCCGCGGCTATCCGGGGCGCCCACAAGATCGCCAAGCAGGCGGACCAGATCCTCCAGAAGGCCATCAAGGAGAAGGGCGAGGATGCGGCCGTCGAGTTCCCCAACACGGGGTACTTCATCCCCATCATCTACGCGATGACGGGCCACGAGGTCCGCAAACTGTCGGACTTCCGCCCCGTGATGGACCGCATCCGGGAACTCCTCCCGCCGCCCGTGGAGAAGCGGCTGTGGCTTCCGTACCTGGGCCCCACGCTGGACGCGGGGATGGCGACGCTTTTCGCGGAGGAAGTCATTGAGGCGTGCCGCTACCTCGTCGGCCCGAACCCCGTGCGCGACCTCTGGCTGGGGGCGGCGGACGACGTGATCCTGCGGGAGCGCGGGATTCAGTTCGTGGACGGAAGCGCGCCGGGTTTTGCGGCCATCGCGGGGGCCGCCCCGGACGTCGAGACGGCCGTGGCGATCGCCCGCAAGTTGCAGGAGCGGAGCCTCTACGTCTTCATGGCCGCCAACCACAACGGGACCAGTTTTTCGCAGCAACTGAGCGAGGCCGGCGTGCAACTGGGGTGGGACACGCGCCTCGTGCCGTTCGGGCCGGACATTTCGGCCGCTATCTACGCCTTGGGGTTTGCGGCGCGTGCGGCGATGACGTTCGGCGGCGTCCAGCCGGGCGACTTCCGCCGAAACCTCCTCTATAACAAGGCGCGGATCTTTGCATTCGTGCTAGCGCTCGGCAAGGTGACCGACGAGTGGTACGCCACCGCCGCCGGCGCGATCAACTTCGGCTTTCCCACCATCGCCGACTCCGACATTCCGCAGATTCTGCCGACGGGCGTCTGCACGTACGAGCACGTCGTCTCGAACATCCCCCACAAGGAGATCGTCGAGAAGGCGATCGAGGTGCGCGGCCTGAAGATCAAGATCGCCGAGGTTCCGATCCCGGTGGCGTTCAGCCCGGCGTTCGAGGGCGAGCGGATCCGCAAGGAGGACATGCACGCGGAGTTCGGCGGGCAGCGCACCGCCGCGTTCGAGTGGCTCCGCAGCCTGCCGACCGACAAGGTGGAGGACGGCAAGGTTGAAGTCGTCGGGGCGGACATCGACTCGGTCGAGGAAGGCGGCAAGATGCCGCTCGGCGTCGTCGTCGAGGTGGCGGGACGCAAGATGCAACCGGATTTCGAGCCGGTCCTGGAGCGGCAGATCCACACGTTCCTCAACCACGCCCAGGGCCTGTGGCACATGGGCCAGCGCGACATCGTCTGGGTCCGCATCTCAAAGGACGCCCACAAGGCGGGCTTCCGGCTCGAGCACATCGGCAAGATCATCCACGCGATGCTCCACGAGCACTTCGCCAGCATCGTGGACAAAGTCCAGGTGCGAATCTATACCGACGAGGCGAAGGTGAAGGAACTCCAGGAACAGGCGCGCCAGGTGTTCGCCGAACGCGACGCCCGCCTGGCGGGGATGACCGACGAATCCGTGGACATCTTCTACTCGTGCACGCTGTGCCAATCGTTCGCCCCGAACCACGTCTGCGTCATTACGCCGCAACGATCGGGCCTCTGCGGGGCCTACAACTGGCTGGACGGCCGGGCCGCCTACGAAATCAACCCCGCCGGACCCAACCAGCCCATCCAGAAAGGCGCCCCCGTGGACGCGAAACTCGGCCAGTGGGAGCGCGTCAACCAGTTCATCCACGAAAAGAGCCAGGGCACGATCGAACGCATGAGCGCCTACTCGATGATCCAGGACCCGATGACCTCCTGCGGGTGCTTCGAGTGCATTTCGGCCATTTTGCCCTCGACGGGCGGCATCATGATCGCCCCGCGCGAGTTCCCGGAGATGACGCCGTGCGGCATGAAGTTCTCGACCCTCGCCGGCACGGTGGGCGGCGGGCGGCAGACACCGGGCTTCGTCGGCCATTCCAAGCACTACATCGTCAGTCCCAAGTTCATCAGCGCGGACGGCGGATTTGGGCGCATCGTCTGGATGCCCAAGGCCCTGAAAGAGGAACTCCACGACGCCCTCGTCGCCCGAGCCGACGAACTCGGGCTGGGCGGCGAAGCGTTCCTCGCAAAAATCGCCGACGAAACCGTCGCCACCACCGAGGAAGAGGTCGCCGCACACCTCGCCAAGGTCGAGCACCCCGTCATGGCGATGGAGCCGATGTTCTGAGAAGCGAAATGACGAAATCCGAAACCCGAATGACGAAAGAATTCCGAAACGGCAATGACGAATGCTTGCCGCGGCCGCCGGCGTTCGCTCTTCGTCATTCGCTCATTCGGATTTGATTCGTCATTCGGGTTTCGTCATTCGGATTTCTTCGCCCGCAACTAAGGACAAAAGGTGGACTCCAAAGGTCTCAAGCGTTAAACAATAGGTTCAGGAAAGGACACCCTCGCCATGGCGCTCAGCGGACTCGACATTTTCAAACTCCTGCCCAAGACCAACTGCAAGAAGTGCAGCCTGCCGACCTGCCTGGCCTTTGCCATGGCCCTGGCCCAGAAGAAGGTCAGCCTGGACCAGTGTCCCGACGCGAGCGCCCAGGCGCGCGAGGCGCTGGCTGCGGCCGCCGCGCCGCCGATGCGGCAGGTAACGTTCGGCACGGGGGAGGCGGAGGCGAAGACCGGAGGCGAGACAGTCCTCTTTCGCCACGAGGAAAAGTTCCACAGTCCGACGGTCGTGGCCGTCACGCTGGCCGACACGCTGGATGCGTCGGCGCTGAAGGCCCGGGCCGAGGCGATCAAGGCCCTTTCGTTCGAGCGGATCGGCCAGGCCATGCCGGTCGGCGCCGTGGCCGTCATGAACGCTTCGGGCGACGCGGCTAAGTTCGCCTCCGCCGCCGAGGCCGCCAAGACCACCGGCAAAGCGCTTATCCTGGTTACGGAGAGTGCCGAGGCGGCCGGGGCCGCCCTTGCGAAGGTCAAGGACTCTAGGCCCCTCCTCTGTGCCGCCACGGACAAGACGGCCGAGGCCATGGCCAAACTCGCCGCGGGCGCCAAGTGCCCCCTGGTGGCCCAGGCGCCCGATGCCGAGTCGCTGGCCGCTCTGACGGAGAAACTCAAAGCGGCGGGATGCGAAGACCTCGTGCTCTGGCTCGACGCGCCGAACGGATGGGCCGAGATGGCGGGCCTGACGCAGGTCCGCAAACTGGCGCTCAAGAAGAACTTCCGGCCGCTCGGATACCCCGTCATCGCGTTTGCGACCGAGGGCGAGGGCGAGGCTCAGGCGACCCGGGCGGCGGCGCTGGTGGCCAAGTACGCCGGCATCGTCGTCGTCGGCACGGCGGAGCCCTGGGCGCTTCTGCCCATTCTGACGGCCCGGCAGAACCTCTACACGGACCCGCAGAAACCCGTCCAGGTCGAGCCGAAACTCTACGCCGTCGGCGAAGCGGGGGACAACAGCCCCGTCATGTTCACGACGAACTTCTCGCTCACCTACTACACGGTCGAAAGCGACGTGGAGGCCAGCCGCATCCCCTCCTGGATCCTCTGCGTGGACACGGAAGGCACGAGCGTTCTGACGGCCTACTCGGGCGACAAGTTGAACGAGAAAACCGTCGCGAAGGCCATGAAGGCGGCCGAGCTGGAGAACAAGGTCAAGCACCGCAAACTGATCATCCCGGGCTACGTGGCCGTCATGAGCGGAAAACTGGAAGAGGAGACCGGCTGGGAGATTCTGGTCGGTCCGCGGGAATCGAGCGTCATTCCGCGGTATCTTCAGGAGGTCTGGGGCTCGTAACCGCAGAAAGCGAACGGGAAGGTCATGGCTCCGACAAAACAAGCGACGTGCAAGGTTCGCTTCGAGCCGTCGGGATTGAAAACGGAAATCCCGCGGGGCGCAACGCTTCTGGAGGCGGCGCGCTTGGCCGGCGTCTACGTGACGAGCATCTGCGGCGGGGACGGGTACTGCGGCAAGTGCAAGGTCGTGGTGGACGAAGGCGAAATCGAGTCGCCGCCCACCACGCTCCTCGCGCCTCAGGAAGTCCGCGAGCACGTCGTCCTGGCCTGCCAGACCCGCGTGCTGTCGGATACCACCGTCACGGTACCCAAGAGCCACGCGCTCGACACCGGCCGGATCCTCGTCGACAGCGACGCCCACCGCTTCAGCGAGTTGCCGACCGAAGACCTCGGCGAGGGCGCGTTCCCCTACGACCCGCTCGTCCAGAAGCACTACCTCCAGATGGCCAGCCCGACGGAAGAAGACCAGCAGGCGGACCACGAGCGGCTGTACATGGCGATCCGGGGCCGATTCGAAGCGCCCCTGATGCAGACCGGATACCGCATCCTCCAGAGCCTGCCCGCCGTCCTCCAGGAATCCCAATACAAGGTGACGGCGATCGTCGCGCAGCGCGGCGGAACGATGGAAGTGGTGGACATCGAGCCGGGCGACACCAGCGCGTGCAACTACGCCGTCGTCGTGGACGTGGGCACGACGACCGTCGTCGCGCACCTGGTGGACCTGGCGGGCGCTTCGACGGTGGACGCGGAGGCGACGTACAACTCGCAGATGCACTTCGGCGAGGATTACATTCGCCGAATCATCTACGCCGAGCAGCACGACGCGTTCGACGAGATGCAGCGGCGGATCGTGCACGACGTCAACGACCTGATTCAGACGTTGGCCGTCCGCCAGGCGATCGAGTTGAGTTGCATCACGGCCGTCATCTGCTCGGGCAATACGGCGATGATCCATTTCCTTTTGAACCTGGACCCTCGGCGTATTCGCCGGTCGCCTTACATTCCGACGGCGGCGTGGGTGCCTCCGATCCGGGCCTCGGAGGCCGGCATCCGCATCCACAAGCGGGGCCTCTTGTACACGCTGCCCGCCGTCGGGGCCTATGTCGGCAGCGACATCGTGGCGGGGGTCCTGGCGACGCGCCTCTACGAGGCCCCTCGCCTGAGCCTTTTCATCGACATCGGCACGAACGGCGAGGTGGTGCTCGGGTCTCGCGAATGGACCGTCTGCGCGTCGTCGAGCGCCGGCCCGGCTTTCGAGGGTTCGGGGGTAAAGCACGGCATGCGGGCGGCCCGTGGGGCGATCGAGCGGCTGAGCGTGGCCGCCGACGGTTCCTTCCGGTTCCAGACAGTGGGTGGCGACCCGCCGCGAGGCCTTTGCGGCTCGGGCCTGCTCGACGCCCTGGCTGTGCTGCTCGAGATCGGCGCCATCGACCGCACGGGGCGGTTCATCCAGAAAGGCGATCCACGCCTTATCGAGGGGCCCGACGGCCCGGAGTTCACGATCGTGCCGCCCACCGACGGCCGCGAGGCCATCACGATTACCCAAGCGGACATTGCCAACCTCGTCCGTTCGAAGGCCGGCGTCTATGCCGCCGTCCAGGTTCTCCTGGAATCGACCGGCACGCGAGTGGACAAACTCGACACCATCTACGTGGCGGGCGGGTTCGGGAACTACCTGGACGTGCGCAAGGCCATCCGGATCGGCATGCTGCCGGACATTCCGGTGGACCGGATTCGTTTCGTGGGGAACTCGTCGATCGCGGGGGCGAAGATGGCTGTCATGAGCCGCCACGCCCTCGCCAAAGCCGAGGAAATTGCCGACCGCATGACGTACTTCGACCTGATGAACCACCCCGGCTACATGGACGCGTTCATCCAGGCGAACTTTTTGCCGCACACGGACCTCGCACGGTTTCCGAGCGTCGGCGAGAAACCGGCCGGGAGTGCACCGTCGAAGGGCGCCACGAAGGCATGAGCACGACAGTCGCCATCTCGGGAAAGGGGGGCAGCGGCAAGACGACCGTTGCGGCGATGATCGTCCGTCACCTGGTCGAGCGCACGGGGCGGAGCGTCCTGGCGGCGGACGCCGACCCGAACGCGTGCCTGGGCCCGGCGCTCGGCCTGGAGCCCGAGATGACGGTCGGCGAGATTTGCGACCAAGCCCTCGACCGGAAACTCCAGACCGGCGCCGGAACGAGCCGCGAACGCGCCATCGAGTACGCCATTCACCGGGCCGTCGCCGAGGCCAAGGGCTTCGACCTCCTGGTCATGGGCCACACGGAAGGGCCCAAGTGCTACTGCGCGGTCAACCACCTGCTGCGCAAGTACCTCGACGAGGCCGGGCAGGACTATGCCTACGTGGTCATCGACAACGAGGCGGGCATGGAACACCTGTCGCGTCGAACCACCAATGCCGTGGACTTTCTTCTGATCGTGACGGAGGCGACGGTGGTCGGAGCGAAGACCGCCCAGCGCATCCTCGGCCTGTCGAACCGGCTGCCGATTACCATCGGCGAGCGGCTCGTCCTGTGGAACAAGGTGGAAGAAGGCGGCGCCGCGCCCGCCGACGGGAGCGACCTGCCGGCGGCGGGAAGCATCCCCTTCGACCGCGCGGTTCTCGATCTTTCGATACAAGGCAAGAGCGTCTTCGGCCTGAGGGCCGATAGCCCGGCGTTCCAGGCCGTGGGCAGAACCCTTGCGGAACTTCTCGGCACGGCGGCGGCCCGCGCGCCCTAGACGAAGGAGAAACCATGCCTTTACCGGCGGTTCAGGAGAGTTATTCGGGAAGCGTGAACGAGGTCACGCTCGGCGGCGGGAGCCGCAAGACCACCGTCAAGATCGGCGGCGCGAAAACGATTCCCTACGGCGGCGACGCCCCCGCCGCGGCGGGCCGCCGGCCGGTCATTGCCATCGACGTCCTCGACGCCGCGCCCGCGGAATGGCCCCCTGCCCTCGCGGAGGCGTATGCGGGCGTCCTCGCGGACCCGGCCGCCTGGGCGAAGAAGGCCGTCGACGAATGCGGCGCGGACCTGGTGTGCGTGAAGTTTGACGGCATCCATCCCGACAAAGGCGACCGCGACGCCGCCCACGCGGTCGGCGTGGCCAAGAAGGTGCTCGCGGCCGTCGGCGTTCCCCTCATCCTGTGGGGATGCGGGAATGACGAAAAGGACAACGCCGTCATGCCGAAGGTGTCGGAGGCGGCCAAGGGCGAGAACGTCCTGCTGGGCATCGTGTCGCAGGACAATTACAAGAACCTGACGGCGGTGGCCCTGGCGGACGGCCACCTGCTCATCGCCCAGGCCCCGCTCGACATCAACATCGCCAAGCAGGTCAACATCCTGGTCTCCGACATGGGTTTCCCGCTCGAGCGCCTCGTGATGTTCCAGACGACGGGGAGCCTCGGCTACGGGATGGAGTACGCGTATTCGATCCAGGAACGAGAGCGTCTGGCGGCGCTGGCGGGCGACAAACTGCTGGCCATGCCCGTCATCTGCGACGTCGGATACGAATCCTGGCGCGCCAAGGAGGCCCGCGTTGCAACGGACGATGCCCCCGAGTGGGGCGACGCGAGCCGGCGAGGCCCCCTCTGGGAAACCGTCACCGCCGTCGCCCTCCTCCAGTCCGGAGTGGACATCGTGCGGATGAGGCACCCCAAAGCCGTCGCCACCGTCAAGGCATACATTGACAGCGTGTGGGGTGCCGGCGCGTAGCGCCGACGCTTGGGAAAATGCTGCCGGGCCCTCTCGGCTGAACCCGAAACGTGGACGCGTACAGGAGGTCGCCATGATCGCTATCGGTGAACGCATCAATGGGATGTTCACGGACGTGAAGGAGGCGATCGCGGCGAAGAATCCGGCCCCGGTCGCCGACCTCGCGCGCCGCCAGACGGAAGCGGGCGCGGCGTACCTGGACATCAACGTCGGCACGGCCGCGGCCGACCAGGAAGGGACGATCCAGTGGCTCGTCGAGATCGCCCAGAAGACGGTGGCGACGCCTCTGTGCCTCGACAGCCAGAAGCCGGCCGTCATCCGCGCGGGCCTGTCGGTCTGCGACACGAGCCGGGGGGTGCTTCTGAATTCCTCGCCGCTCTCGAAGAAGAGCGACCCCGAGGTGCTGGCCAAGTACGTCGCGATGGCCCAGGAGTCGGGCGGGAGCCTGATCGCCTTGACGATGGATGCCGGAGGCGTCCCGCAGAACGTGGACCGCCGGGTCGAAATTGCCGCGGAGATTCTCACGAACTGCATGGAAGCCGGCCTGACGCCGGACCGGCTCTTCATCGACCCGATCATTCTGCCCGTCAACGTGCCGGGGGCGCAGGAGCAGCCGGGCAATATCCTGGCGGCGATGGACCAGATTAGGCTGATGTCCGACCCGCCGCCCCACATCACGATGGGCCTTTCGAACCTGAGCCAGGGGACCACGGAGCGCAGCCTCATCAACCAGGTTTTCCTGGCGATGGCTCTGACGCACGGGTGCGACTCCGCCATCGTGGATGTGCTGGACGAGAAACTCGTCGACGTGGCCGCGACGGCGGAGATGCTCATGAACAAGCAGATCTACTCGGACAGTTTTCTCAGGGCGTATCGAAGTATCGCCGGCGGACAACGATAGCCGAACGGCAAATGCCGAATGACGAAGCCCAAATGACGAATCAAGCCCGAAGCCCGAATAACGAATTGGGCGCGGCGTACCATTCGTCATTGCCTTTTCGTCATTCACTCGTCGTTCGGATTTCGTCATTCAGGACGGATGTCCATGAAACCGCTCTACATTAGCGCGACGCAGCAGGACGCCGGCAAGACCACGCTCATGATCGGTCTGGTGCAGGCGCTGCGCGACCTCGGCCTCGACACGGGCTACATGAAGCCGATCGGCCAGCGCTACGTTCGCTACGAAGGGTTGAACGTGGACGAGGACGCGGTCCTGGCGCGCGAAGCGTTCAACCTGACCGATTCGCCCGAAGACATGAGCCCGATTGCGATCGAGCAGGGCTTCACGGAGCACTACATTTTCAACCGCGACCCGCATCCCCTGGAATGGCGGATCCTGGAGGCGTTCGGCCGACTTCGCGAGGCCCATGGCCTGCTGATCATCGAGGGGACCGGGCACGCGGGCGTCGGGTCCTGCTTCGACCTGTCGAATGCCCGCGTCGCCGAACTCATGGGCGCCCCCGTCGTCATCATCACCGACGGCGGCATCGGGCGCGCGATCGACGAGGTGGCCCTCAGCCTCCATCTCTTCCGCAAACACGGGGTCGACGTGCTGGGCGTCATCCTCAACAAGGTCTGGCCGGAAAAGCAGACGAAGGTCGCGCGGGCCGTCGCCCAGGGGCTCCACCATCTCGGCACGCGCCTGCTGGGGGCGGTCCCCTACCGGCCCCAACTCGTCCAGCCGCGCATGGACCAGATTCTCGCGGAACTTCACGGCACGCTGCTGTCCGGAAACGAGGCGATCGGCAACCGGATCGAACACACGGTCGTCGCGGCGATGGAACCGCATCACGTGTGCGCTTACCTTCGCGAGAACACGCTCGTCGTGACGCCCGGCGACCGGGTGGACAACATTCTCGTTTCCACGCTGATGTGCCCGATGATTCCGGGAGCCGGGGGCCCCGTCGCCGGCATGGTCCTGACGGGAGGTTTTGAGCCGCCCGCCGGCGTCCGGTCGCTTCTAGCCTCCACGGGGGTGCCCGTCGTCCTGTGCCAGGAGGATACATTTTCCGTTGCGACACGGCTCCGCGATTTGCGATTCAAGATCCGCCCCGAGGACACGGACAAGATCGAGGCGGCCAAGGGCCTCGTCTCCCAGAGCATCGACGTTCAGGCCCTGATGAAGATACTGGCCGACGGGCAGTGAGAGATGGGGCTTGCGCGCCCGCTCGCCCAGTCGAGTCGCCTGTGGCGACCGGCTGGCGCGCCTTTCGCCTAGTCCACCTGAATCCACGTCTGAGTGTATTCGTGGTGGCCGTCCAGGTCCACGACCGTCAGGAAGACGTTGTACAAGCCGGGCTTTTCATAGGTATGCGTCAAGGCGGGTTTGGCGGAGACGACGTTGTCGCCGAGGTTCCAGAGGACGGAATCGACGCGGCCGTCGGGCGTGTCCGGGTCGCGGACGCGCGCCTCCAGGCGCACGGTCAGGGGCGCCCGCCCCTGAGTGGGGGAGGCCTCGATGTGGAGGACCGGCCAGTGCTCGACGATGTTCGAGAAATACCGGGCGGCCTCCCTCTGGTTCGGGTCGTGTCCGCCGGGCAGGCGGCGGATGACGAAGTTGCGGAATCCGCGGATGGTGTACCAGAAGTTGGCGTTGCGGTTCATCTCGTCGAAGCCCGGCAGGTCGCCCTCGCCGAAGAAGACGTACACGTGCATGTGGCGGGCGCGGTGGGCGACGTCGTCGGTAACGAGGCGCTCGTTGAAATTGGCCGTCCGACCCACGATCGCCCGAAACACCTCCGGATGCCGAAGTCCGATGAAGTGGGCCGGAAAGCCGCCGGCCGACCATCCCGTGATCATGATGGCGTTGCGGTTGATGCTGTAGCGGCCGAGCAATTCCTTGACAATAGCCAGGGTCGCCATTTCATCGCGCACCAGTTCCGGCGCCGGCCGGTCCGACGGAATCCCCAAGAGGCCGCTCGCCGAGTCGAAGTCCGGCGAGCAGATGATCAGGCCGTACCGTTCCGCCGCGCCAATCCAGCGATCGCGCTGCCCGAACGCCTCATCGAACGGGAACGTCCCCTGGGCGGTCACGACCAGCGGATACGCCCGGCGAGGATTGTAGGACTTGGGGATGTAAAGATGGTACACGCGGCCGGTGGCCGGTTCGCGTTGAAAATCAATCTTTCCCGTGACGATCTGCCCATCGGGGGTCCGCCAGGGTTGGGAGCCGCAACCGGCCAGAAGCCCCGCCCCGGCCGCGATGGCTGCCGCCGCCAACCTGCTCAGAATCGCCTGCCTGCCTCTTGCCATAACCTCGTTCCGTTCCCCCGCGAGCCACAGCCGGTGTGCTTTAGGGCCACGCCGCGAAGACGCCCAATTTAGGGCCCCGGACGCTCCCACGCAAGCGAAAAGGGCTTTTTTGACGGTTTTCGCGGCTGGCCCGTTTTTCCTCTTGACGTGCCCACTCGCCCGGCTTACGCTGAACAATTGTCTTGTGAAGCGAGGTGCCTAGTTGCATCGGGAAGCAGCGTGTCTGGAATTCTGCACGTCGTCGAGTGCGTTCGTACGGGTCGGTCGTAGCCAGTCGGCCGAGGCTCTCCGCTCGGCCGGGTGGCTTTTTTCTTAATCGGAGTCAGGAGGTACCAGCAATGCCACGCGGTAAGGTCAAATGGTTCAACGATCAGAAGGGGTTCGGTTTCCTCGAACAGGAAGGAGGCGGCGACGTTTTCGTTCACTACTCAAGCATCGCAGGCGACGGCTTTAAGAGCCTCGCCGAGGGCGACGAAGTCGAATTCGAACTCACCCAGGGACCCAAAGGGCCCAAGGCCGAGAACGTGACGCGCGTCTCCACATAGGCTTCGGAGGCTGACCTGACGGACACTGGGGCGGTCCCCGCCGGGGGCCGCCCTTTTGTTTTTCCGCGCCCCGCGTCAGTTCAGGTGGGCCACGGGCTCCTGGGCCGGCGCTGCCTCGCGGGGCCTCTCGGCCGGTCTCCGCGGCAGCGTGAAGTGAAATGTGGACCCCCGGCCCGGGGTGCTCTCGACCGAAATCTCGCCGCCCTGCCTTTCCACGAGCATTTTCGCGATGGCGAGGCCGAGCCCGACGCCGCTCGCGTTTCGCGTCGCCGGAGCGTGCACCTGAATGAACCGGTCGAAGATGATGGGCTGCACCTCGACGGGAATTCCAACCCCCGTGTCGGCAACCGCAATCTCTAGAAAAGCGCCTGCCTCGCAGGCGGTGACATGGACCCCGCCCTCCCGCGTGAACTTCAGGCCGTTGGAAACCAGGTTCGTGAGCACCTGGGCGGTTCGGTCGGCGTCGGCCCAGACGACCAGGTCGGCCGGCACGTCCGCCGTCAGTTCCAGCGCGCGCTCCTGAGCCATCACCCGCAGGCTTTGCACGACGTCACCTACCACCTCGGCCAAGCGCATGGTTCTCGGCCGCATGTGGACTCGCCCGCTGTCGAGGTTTCCCAGGTCGAGCAACTCTTCGACCAGCGTGATCAGGCGGTTCGTGTTCCGGTAGCACAAGGCGATAAACTCCTGTGTCTCGCCCGTCTCCTGCTTGGCCTCCCCTTCCGCCAGGAGCGACAAGGCGCCCTGCATGGCCATCAGCGGCGTGCGGAGTTCGTGCGAGGCGACCGACACAAACTCGTCCTTCATGGCGTCCAGGCTGAGCAATTCCTCATTGGCCCGTGCCAGAGCCAGGTTCTTGCTTTCAAGTTCCGCGGCTTTTTCGGCCAGTTGGCGCGTGCGATCTGCGACCTCCTTTTCGAGTCGCTCGGAGTTCGTTGCCAATGTGCGGGTCTGGCCCTCGACCACCTCCGCCATGCGGTCGAATGCCTCCCTGAGTTGCGCCAACTCGTCCTTCCCCTTCATCTTCACTCGAGCCGCGAGATCCCCGTCCGCCAGGCGGTTGGCCCCCTCCCGCAAACGTTCGATCCGGCGCGTAACGTAACGACCGAGCGACAAGGCCTCGACCATGAGCAGAAGGAGAATCAGAAGCACGACCGTTCCCACAAACCGCGCCCGCGACTGAGCCATGCTGCGCAGCCTTTCCGCCTGAAACGTCAAGCGCCTGGCCACTTGGGCCTCCAGGCCTTCGATGAGCCGAGCCGCCCGTTCCTGGGCTGGCCGGAACCCGTCGCTGTAAATCTGGTTGGCGTCGTCGGTGCCGGTGCGAACCGCTTCGATGGCGCGCTGGCCCTCGGCGAGGGCCTCGTGGCTGGCCGCTTGCAGGTCCTGCGACATCTTTTTCATCTCGCTGTTGTCCATCGGATCGTAACTGGCCATCGCTTCCAGCAGTTTCCCTGTCCCCCCCTGCAGGAGGTCCATTTCCGCTTTCAGCGTGTCCACGCGCCGCGCGCTCCACACGGGGTCGGCTCCCGAGAGCCCTTGCCGCACCAGCCCCCCAAGGCGCCCGTGGCAGTCCTTCAGGCGCAGCAGATTGGCATAGGCGGGCATGCGCTCCCTGACGACGCGCACGAACTCGGCCGACGACCGAGAGAGCGTCTCCGTCAAAAGGTAACTGGCCGCCAGGCAAACGATCAGCACACTGCCGAATCCCAGCGCGAGTTTGGATCGCAGCTTCATGTCGTCCTCCCGGCCACCTCTGCCGCATCACGGCAGAAACGGACCATGTTACGGCCGGCATGCTTCGCGTCCCGGCAGGCCGCGTCGGCCAACTCGAACAGTTCCTCCGGCATTCCTGCCGAGCAAGCATTCGTACAAGCACAGCCTGTACTCACGGCCAAAGATTCACGTGGTTTAAGACATTTCGACCGGGGTGCACAGCAACCGAATCAGTTCAGTAGGGGAAACCGGTTTCTTATCGGCCAATAGGGCCTTCTATGTTCACTGAAAAACGGATAGAAAACGCCAGGCGACCCGGCCGAGGATGGTTAACGCTACTTTGTCAACTCCGCGCCACAAAA
>JBAUDW010000273.1:0-2180 GCA_049678285.1 Phycisphaerae bacterium | reverse complement strand
GGCCACGACACGTTTCTCCTGCCGAACCGGCAACTGGCGGAAACCGTCACGGGATTCCTCGCCAACGTCCAGCGCCGCGTCCGGTCGCCGGCGGGGAAGGGGGGGAGGCCATGATCCTGGCGCGCGGCGAGCGGCCTAGAAAGTTGCGCCTCGATTACGAACTGATCGAAGCGCTCGTGCCCGACGGCGCGAAAGTGCTCGACCTGGGGTGCGGCGACGGCCAGTTGCTCTCCGACCTCATCGAGATTAAGGGATGCGTCGGTCGCGGCATCGAGATCGACGAACAGGCGGTCCTGGAGTGCGTGGGGCGCGGCGTCCCGGTCTATCACGGCGACATGATCGAGGGGATGGGGTTCTACCGCGACGGCCAGTTCGACGTGGCGATCCTCTCGCAGACGCTCCAGCAGACCTCTCGCCCACCGGACGTCATCCGCGAGATGCTCCGCGTCGCCCGGCGCGCGATCATCAGTTTCCCGAACTTCGGCCACTGGGCCGTCCGCCTGCAACTCCTCGGGGGCGGACGCATGCCGCGATCCTACGCCCTCCCGTACCACTGGTACAACACGCCGAACGTCCACCTCTGCACCGTCAAGGACTTCCGCGAGTTCTGCGACCGCGAGAATCTCGAGCGCGTCCAGGAGATCTTCCTGGCGCCCAGCCAGCGCCGGATCGGTTCCTGCTGCGCCAACTGGCGCGCCGGCCTGGCGATCTTCCAGGTCCAGCGCCGCGGCGCCTGAAAATGGGGTCAGACCCCATTTTTGCAAGTACGGCCTGGATAAGAGGTTGCGGGCGCCGTTTTTTGAGCACTCGAGTTTTGGGCTGTATTTTCCTGGGCGCGGAAGGAGTTTGCCGATAGGGTGCCGGCATGGCGAGGCGGCCAAGGATTGCTGTGGGCGGAGTGGTCTATCACGTCTTGAACCGTGCCAACGCGCGGTTCCCCATCTTCCGGGCGAGGCGCGACGCTGAGGTTTTTGAGCGCCTTCTGGTCACGGCACACGAGCACGTGCCGATGCGAATGCTGGATTATTGCCTGATGCCCAATCACTGGCATCTGGTTCTCTGGCCTGTTGGCGACGGGGACCTTTCGCTTTTCATGAAATGGTTGACCGCGACGCACACGCAGCGGTGGCACGACGCGCATGACACGGTCGGCACGGGCCACCTGTATCAGGGACGATTCAAGAGTTTCCCCGTCGAGACGGACCGCCATTTTGTGGCGGTCTGCCGTTACGTGGAGCGTAACCCCGTCCGCGCCGGCCTCGTCGAGCGAGCGGAGGACTGGCGATGGGGCAGCCTCTGGCATCGGCAGAACCGAAGCGGCGCGCCGCTCGGCAAGTTGCTCCATGCCTGGCCCGTTGAACCGCCGCAGGACTGGCTGGCGTTTGTGAACAACTTGGAGCCAGCGAACGAGTTGGATCGCATCCGGCAGAGCGTGGCGCGCAGCCGCCCGCTGGGTGGCGATTCGTGGGTCCAGCGGATGGCGTCACGATTGGGGCTCAGCCCTGAACCGTGCCGACGAGGCCGGCCACGGGGGAAAAATTCCAGACCCGAAAAATCACGTTTGTAACCTCTTTCTTTGCAGGTAGTTAGGAAAATGGGGTCTGACCCCATTTTCAGCGAGCGTTGGGGGAGGCGGCGCGGGCGTCGCGGCGGGCGTGCAGTTGCCCGAACAGTTCGTCGAACGAAAAGTACCGGCCGGGGCAACGCGTGTCGCACACGTGGCCGTGGCCGATGATGTGCGCGTCGTCAATCCGGTAGCGGGCCGACAGCCAATCCACGAGCCGCACGAGGGCGTCCATCTGGGCGCGCGAGGGGCGGGTCTTGTCGAAGTTGCCGACCAGGCAGATCCCGACGCCGACCTGATTGTACTCCTCGCGGTTCCAGACCTTGCAGTGGGCGCCGTGTTTCTGTTTGGGCCATCGGCTTCCGATTTCCACGAGGCCGTCGCCGCTGTTCGTCCCGTTGCCGATGACGAAGTGGTACCCCAACTCGTCCCAGTGCCGGCCGTTGCGGTGCCAGTCGTCGAAGATGGCCGCGGAGCCGCGGTCGCTCGCGCTGTGGTGAACGACGATCCATTGCCAGGGCCGCTCCCCGACGGGGGGGAGCCAGCCGGCCTCGGCCGGGGGCATCGCGACCTCGGTCCGGCGCTGCTGGGTGTTGCGCGCCGCGGCGGGCGGCGC
>JBAUDW010000272.1:0-11647 GCA_049678285.1 Phycisphaerae bacterium | reverse complement strand
CGCTATCTGGTACACTCTCGGCCACAGTTCGCTCTCCATGCTTTGTCTCCTGAAAAGGGGTTCAAGACAAGCATAAGAGCGAACTGCTTGTTGCGCAAGAACTTATAGCAATGGCGCAAAATCCTGGAATACACGCCGGGCGCCGTACTGGGGGCGCCACGCTCACTCCTCGGCGCGTCGCTTGACAGACTCGCCCGGCGGCGATAGGGTCAGGGTCTCGCCGCGCGCCGCGGCACGTGGACTGAGGCGTTCATGTCCTGGCCTGTCGAACTCATCCTCGGACCGGCCCGAAGCGGCAAGGCGACTCGCGTCCTGGCGGCCTACGCGGACGCCCTCGCCGGCGCCGGTCCCGGCCGGTGCCTGATGCTCGTGCCGACCGCCCGCCGGCGCCGTGAGACCGAGAGCCGACTCCTCGCGGCGCAGGCCTCTGGCGTTCTCGTCCAGCCCCAGGTGTTTACGCTTCACGAGGTGGCCGAACGCCTCCTTGCCGCCGCCGGCCAGACGGTCCGCCTCATCCCGGCTCTGGGTCGGCGCCACCTGATCCGCGAGTGCCTCGACCGCCTCGGCCCGCGCGAGGCCGCTCTCCTCGGCGCCGTCCGCGACGCCCCCGGCCTCGTGGACGCGCTGGACGCCCTGTTCCGCGAACTGAAGGCCGCCCGCGTCGAACCGGACGCCTTCGGCCGGGCCCTCACGCGAGGGCTCCGCTCGCCCCGGAACCGCCTCCTGGCGGTCCTCTACGCCGATTACCAGCGTGCCCTCCAGGCGCGCGACGTGTACGACGAAGCCGGCCGGTTCTGGCACGCCGCCGACCTCCTCGCCAAGGGCGAGTTCGGTCCCTTCGGCAACCTGGCGCTCCTGGCCGTCGACGGATTCCAGAACTTCGACCCCGCCCAACTCGACGTCCTCGAAGCCCTTTCGAAACGCGCCGAACGCACGATGATCACCCTGGTGCTCGATGCGGCCCGGGCGAAACTTTTCGGCGTCACCGGCCGCACGCGCGAGCGCCTCCGGGCGCGGTTCGGCAAGCGCCTGTGTGAAACGGCCGTCAACGATCCGACGCGCCTCTCGGCGGGTCTGGAGCGGATTCGGACGCACCTTTTTCGCCTGCCGGGCGCCACAGGTCGCCGCGGCGACTCACCTGTGGAGAGCGACTCGCCGTGGCGAGGCGAGGCTGGCGCGCCCGCGCCCGCGGCCGACGGTTCCGTCTGCGTCGTCCGGGCGGCCGGGCGGACGCGCGAAGTCGAGGAGGCCGCACGCCGAATCGCGGACCTCGTCCGCGCGGGCGCCGCCCCCGCCTCCGTCGCCATCCTCGTCCGATCGCTCGACCCGTATGCAGCGCTGGTGCGAGAGATCTTCCCGCGGTACGGCCTGGAGTTCCGCGTCGAGCGGGAGCGCCGGCTGAGCGAGTGTCCCGCCGTGCGGGCCGCGATGGCGCTCGTCCGGCCGCAGGCCGACGCGTACGCCTACCGGGCGTTCGCGCGGTTGGTGACGTCGAGTTACTTTCGCCCCGAGGCGTTCGGCGCCGACGCCGCCACCGCCCGCGCCGCCGTGCGCCTGGCGCGCGAAGCGAATGTCTGGGAAGGCCGACCGAGTTACTCGAAGGGCCTCGATTACCTCAAGGGCCGCGCCGCCCGGAGCGCCGAGACGGCCGACGATTCGGGCGAGTTCGCGCTGGAGCCGGAGGCGGCCCGCGAGCGGCTCGAGGAAATCGAGCGTGTGCGGGGGTTCCTCGAGCGTCTGTTCGACGCCCTCGCCCTGCCGGACGAAGCGACTCGCCGCGAGTTCGCGGCCGCCTTCCGCCGGATCCTCCGCGCCTCGGGCCTTCGGGACGCCGCCTGCGACGATCCGGACCCTCGCCGCCGCGCGCGGGACTCCAAGGCGCTGGCGGCGTTTGAAAACCTCCTGGAGGAAGTCGCCCGGCTGGTCGCCGCGGGCGACTCGTCGCCACACCCGCCGCGGCGGGGTGGCGAGCCGTGGCGAGCGGAGGACGGCGCCGCGCGGATTTCGCGCGACCGGTTCCTGGCGGAGGTGGCCCAGGGCCTCGACCTGGAATCGGTCGCCGCCGAGGAACCGGCCGACGCCCCGGTCGTCGTGATGGACGCGACCCAGAGCCGCGCCCTCGCCTTCGACCACGTTTTCGTTCTGGGTCTGGCGGAGAAGGAATTTCCGCGTCGCGGCCGACCGCACCCCTTCTTCGACGATGCGGAACGCGGCGGCCTTCGGGGCCATGGCGTGGACCTCCGGCCGGCCGGCCACGACGCCGAGCATGAGATGCTCCTTTACTACCTCGCGGTCACGCGCGCGAGGCAGTCGCTCGTCTTAAGTTACCCGTCGCTCGACGCCGAGGGGCGTCCCGCCCTCGCCAGCCATTACCTGGAAGAGACGAAGGCCCTGTTTGCCGAGGGGCCGGACGGCTATTCGCTGCCGACGTTCGCCGTCGGTACGCGCGACCTCGACGTGCCTCTCGAACGCCATCGCGCGGCCCGCGAACTTCTCGCCTCGACGCTTTTCGCGCTCTGGGGGCCGGGCGAAACGCACGACTCAGGTTTGCACCTCGGCGTCCTGGAGGCGCTGCTGGGTCGCGGCGAGGCCGCCCAGGCCGCCCTCGCCGGCCTCGCCGTCGAACACGAGCGCGAGCGAGGCGAGGCGTTCGGCCCGTTCGACGGACGCCTGGCGGCCCCGGATATCCTCGAAGCCCTCTGCCGGCGCTACCCGGCCGAGGTCGTGATGAGCGCCGGCCGCTTCGAGCGGTTCGGCGGATGCCCGTTCGCCTTTTTCGCGTCGAACCTCCTGAACCTGAAAGAGCGGGAGGAACCCTCGCCCGACCTCGGGCCGCTCGACCTCGGCCTCATCTATCACGGCCTGCTGGAACGGTTTTTCTCGGCGCTGGCGGCGTCGAAGAGGCTCGGCGGGCGACTGACGGAATCCAACCGCGAGGCCGCCCTCGCGCTCCTTCGGGAAAAGGCCGACGAGTACTTCGACCACCTGGAATCGCACGGCCGGGTGGGCTCCCCCGCCCTTTGGCAGGTCCAGAAGAAGAACATGCTGCGGGACCTCGGGCGCCTCGTGGACTGGCACATCGCGCGGCTGGGGAACTGGCGGCCGGCGTATGCGGAGGTGTGGTTCGGCGCCCCGCGGGGTGTCAAGCCTCATCCGCCCGGCTCGCGCGAGCCGATTGCCCTCGACGGGCCGCACGGGCCGGTTCGACTCCGCGGGCGCATCGACCGCATCGACCTGGCAGCCGGCGACGCGCCGGGCTACCAGGTCATCGATTACAAGTCCGGCGCCTCGGCGCCGAGCGAGACGGACATGGCGCTCGGCACGAGTTTCCAACTGCCCGTCTATCTCTGGGCTGCCGAGGCGCTCCTGGCGCCGACCGAGCGCGGCGGCGACCCGCGCGCGTTCTTCCTTCCGGTCCGCAAGCCGGCCGAGAAGGGCCTGCTCCAGGCGAAGCCCACGCCCAAGCACCCGGAGGGGACGCTCGGACCGGCCCTCGAGCGGGCCCGGCGGTACATCGCGAACTTCGTCGAGGCGATGCGCGAAGGCGTCTTTCCCGTCTGGCCGCGCGACGGCTGCCCGAAGTACTGCGACTTCCAGGGCATCTGCCGGTTCGCCGAGTGGCGTCTGCGCCGCAAGTGGGAGGCCCACCCCATCGCCGAACTCGAGCCGATCGGCGATGCGGACGGCGCCGACGAGGAGGACGAGACGTGAGCCGACCCGCCCCCCTCACGCCGGCGCAGCAGGAGGTCGTCGCCGACCTGAAGCGCAACTGGTGCGTGACGAGCGGCGCGGGCTGCGGCAAGACGCGCGTCCTGGTGGAGCGGTACATCCGGTTCCTGGAGGACGACCTCGAGTTGCCGCTCGAACGCCTGGCGGCGATCACGTTCACGGAAATGGCCGCCGCCGAGATGCGCGACCGCATCCGCCGGGCCTGCCGGGCCCGCCTGGAGGAGTCCCGGTCGGCGGGCGACGCGGTGCGGATCGAGCGCTGGCTCCAGCGGTACTGGGACGTGGACGTCGCGCCGATTCATACGATTCATGGCTTTTGCGCTGCGCTCGTGCGGCGGTTCCCGATCGAGGCCGGCGTGGACCCGAACTTCGAGATGCTCGACGAGGCCGCCGCCGACCTCCTGCTCCAGGACGTCGTCTGCCGAACCGTCGAGGAACTCCTCGAGGCCGAGGACGCCGACGCCCTGGCGATGCTCGAGCACTACGACCTCGGGCGGGGGCGCGAGGTCCTGGCGGAGATCGTCGGCCAGCACCGCGAGGTCCTCCGCCGCGTCGCCGAGCCCGTCATGGCCCGCAGCGACGCCGAAATCCTGAAGGACTTGAAGCGGCGGAGCGATGAACTCGTCCGCGAGGCTTGCAAGGAAGTCCTCGCAGACGCCGGCGTCGTCCGCGCCCTCGGCGACCTTCGCAAGTTCTCCGGCCGGGCGGAGGACAAGCGCGAAGCGATTCGCCTCCAGATGCTCGAGGCCGTGGACCGCATCGCCAGCGCACGGACCGCGGACGTGGCGACGGCGGCGCTGGACGCGCTCGTTGCAATCAATCTCCGCGGCGGAAGCGCGAAGAACTGGCCCAGCGCCGAGGCGTTGAACGCCGTTACCGACGCCACGAAAACCCTCAAGGACGCCTTCAAGGAGGCCGTCGCCGACCTCCCCGTCTTCGACGAAGAGATCGAGAGGCAGCATCTGGCGGTGGCCCGCGCGATGTTCCGGACGGCGCGGCGAGTCCAGAACGGCTACGACGAGGCGAAGCGCCGCCGCTCGGCCCTCGATTTCGAGGACCTCCAGATCCGCGCCCGCGACCTCCTGCGGTCCGACGCACGGGTCCTGCGAACCTGCCGAGGCGCCTACCGCGCCATCCTCGTCGACGAACTCCAGGACACCAACCTCCTGCAATTCGAAATCGTGGACCTGCTGACGAGCGCGGCCGGGAAGTTTACCCGCCGTGGCGGGCGCGGCGAGGCCGGGCCGCTGAGGCCGGGGGCGTTCTTCGGCGTCGGCGACCCGAAGCAATCCATCTACCGTTTCCGCGGCGCGGAGATCGAGGTGTTCGAGCAGGCGCTCGGGCGCGTCGGCCGGAAGGGCAAGAAAGGGCTCGCCACGAGTTTCCGGCTGAACAGGGGCATCGCGGGGCTGGTCAACCACCTGTTTCCGCCGCTGATGGGCGAGAGGTACGAGCCGATCGAACCCGCCCACGAGCAGAAGAACGAGGTCGCGGCCGAGTGGCTCCACGCCGTCGGCCCCGAAGGCGAAGGGCTCCGCGCCGAAGAAGGTTACGCCGCCGAAGCGCAGCAACTGGCCGAACGCATTCACGAGATGTGCACCGAGGGCGACGTCCGGGTGTGGGACGACGGACGAAAGGCCTGGCGCCCCGCCGCGTACGGCGACGTGGCGATTCTTCTTCGCCGGACGACTTATCTCCATCTCTATGAAGAGGCGCTCGAGCGGCGAGGCGTGCCCTACCACGTCGTCGCCGGACACGGCTTCTACAAGCAGCAGGAAGTTCTGGACGTGCTGAACCTTTTGCGGGCGCTGGAGGATCCGTCGGACGATCTGGCGGTGGCGGGGGTGCTGCGGTCGCCCTTCTTCGCCGTCAGCGACGAAGGGCTGTACCGCCTGCGGCGCCTGGGCGGCACGCTCCTCGGGGCGCTCGGGCCGGCGGCCGAGGCGTCCGGCTTCGAGGCCGAGGACCAGCGCGGGCTGGGGCGGGCGGCCCGCCTCCTGCCCGACTGGGCCCGCCGCAAGGATTCCATGGGCCTGGCCCGCCTCCTGGACGAGGTGGTGTTCGACAGCGGCTACGCCGCCGCCGCGGTCGCCCGGTTCAGGGGCGCGAGGGCCTATGCGAACCTGAGGCAGATGGCGGAACTCGCGCGCCGGTTCGAGCGGGAGGGCCTCACGTCGCTCGGGGACTACATCGATTACGTCAGCGATTTCATGCAGAGCGAAATGCGCCAGGAACAGGCCGCTATCGACACGCCCGCCGCGGCGGGTTCCGGCGGCGGCAGCGTCCGCCTTATGACGATCCACAAGGCCAAGGGCCTGGAGTTTCCGATCGTGGCGATCCCCGACCTGGGCCACGCCTCCCGCGGGCCGCGGGCCGACTACTTCATTCACGCGGCGACGGGGCTGGCGGTCCGCCTTCGCGACGACCCGGGCGAGACGACCGCCTCTTGTGCCCTGGCCCTTGCCCGCCGCGAGGCCAAGCGGGCCGAGGCCGACGAAGCCATCCGGCTCCTTTACGTGGCCATAACCCGCGCAAAGGATTATGCAATTTTCTGCTCCCACCAAGCGTACACGATCGTGCAGACCCTGACGTGGCAGGACATCCTGGCCACGGGCCTGCCCGCGAACCTGGAAGAGGGATCCCGCGTGGTGGCGCTCCCGGAGGCCGGTGCCGTGCGAGTGTCTGTGTCCAGACCGGGACACGAGCCCGGCCACCACGGCCAGCGGCGCGCGGGGCCGAGAGACATCTTCGCCTCGGGCCGCGTTCGCTGGGATGTCGTGCGCAGCCGGGCCCAGACGGCTCCGCGCGGCCGCCTCGAGCAGGTCCTGAAACAGGTTTCGCCCCCCGAGCCGCCGGCGCGGCCGCCGCGGCGCGTGGCAGCAACGGCCCTGGACGTGTACCGCCGGTGCCCCGCGGAGTACTGGTGGACCCACGTCCTCGGGGTCGAGGAGGTCGAGCCGGAGGCGGACACGCTCCGGGCGCCGCAAGCCGCCACGGCGACTCGCCTGTGGCGAGCCGGGGAGATTTCCCTTTCGCCGCGCGAGCGTGGCCTCCTATATCACCGGGCGCTGGAACTGGCGGTTTCGCCGGACGCCGAGGACATCCGCCGGGCTGTCGAGGGGGCGCTTCGGTCCGCCGCGCTCGGCCCCGGACCTGCGCGGGAGAGGCTCGGCCGCGATGTGGCCGACAGGATTTCGCGGTTCTGGGCTTCCGACCTGGGCCGCCGCGTCGCATGTGCTAAAGCGGCTTACCGGGAAATGCCTGTCCTGTTGCGGCTGGGCGAGACCGAAATGCATGGAATAGTGGACCTGGTGCTGGAGAACGCGGACGGGCAGTGGGAACTGGCGGACTACAAGAGCCGTCTAGCGCCGGACGAAACGGGCAAGCCGTCGGCCGAGGCCTACCGCCTTCAGTTGGGCCTGTATGCGATGGCCGTCAGCCGGTGGGCGGGCCGGCCCGCATCCAGATATTCCGTATATGTGATTGACTCAGGGACTTTATTCGAGTATCATCCCACCGGCGGCCTGAAAGCGGCGGAAAGCGAGGCGAACGAGGTGCTCTCGGCCATCGCCGGCGGCCGGTTCGAGTGCCGCCATACGAAAAAATGTAGCCATTGCCGGCTCGGCCGGCTGTGCGACTACGGACGTGCCAGGTGAGGGGGAATCATTTTTGAAGGGGGCCCTGCCATGCCGTACGATTTCACGGTGCTGCGCGAATTGCGGAAGAAGAAAGGCTGGACGGTTAAGGACCTGAGCGAGAAGTGCGGCGTCAGTTACGTGGCGCTGTCGAAACTGGAGCGGAACCAGGGCAACCCGGAACTCAAGACCCTCGACCTCATCAGCCGGGCCCTCGGCCTGCCGACCTTCCAATTCGTCGCGCTGGCGGAAGGCAAAGGCCCCGTCTCCGCCAAGGCCCATCGCGCCAAACTCGCCGACAACCAGGCCCAGGGCTGCCACGTCAATCTCGACGGAACGCGCATCTGTTGGATCGAGACGCCCGCCGGGCCCGTCGCCTGGATGCCGGAAATCCACGCCGACGATTACGAACACTGCCTCGTACTGGACGGACGCCTGAAGGTAACCATCCACGGAACTGAACACAACGTGGCCGCCGGCCGGGGCCTCTGCTGGGATTCGTTCCTCGAACACTCCTACGAGGCACTCGCGCCCACGAAGTTCGTCAAGGTCCTCGTGCCGAAGCGGGGATGAACCAGCCCGTGCCCCCGCCCGCCCTTCATGGCCGGATGGCGGGGAGCGGGACCACGGCCATCTTGCCCCCGCCGAACAGGCGCACGCACGCCGTGTCTCCATCCTCGCCCGGCGGAAAGACGCCGCGGTACATCGCGCTCGCCAGCAGCCGTTCCTGCGCCCGCCGAACCAGATCCCCCTGGTCGAGGGGAACCCAGACGGCCTCGGCTTCCGTCTTCGTCAGGTTCACGAGGTGGTACGCCAGCGGCCAGACGCTCACGCTCGGGGCCGCCAGGTACACGATCCGGCCGCTGACGCGCCCGTCGGCAAAGTGGTGGTGCCCCGTCAGGACCGCCAGGACGTTCGCGTGGCGTGCGAGCACCTGGCGCACCGCCTCCCCATTGTCCACCAGAAGGTCTCGCCACGCGCTTCCCTCGTCCAGCGGATGCAGCGCCATCAGGCCGTGGTGCGCCGCCACGAGCACAGCCTTGTCCTTGTGCTCGGCGAGCGTCCGGTCAAGCCACTCGAGTTGTCTCGCGTCGACGTGGCCCTTCCCCCGGCCGCCCGCCGCCGTGTCCAGCCCCACGAGGACGAGGCCGGGCAGGACCTCGCGGCACCAGTAGCCTTCCGGCCCGTCGAAACCGTGGCCCTGGAAGGCCCAGAGGACGCTCGTTCGGCTCAAGGCCCCGGCGTCGGCGGCGCCGGCCGGCCCGTCGTGGTCGCCGAGGACAACATAATAAGGAACGGCGAGTTCCGCGAGGATCGCCTTGGCGCGGTCCAGACTGAGGGCGTCGGCCTGCGCGAGAAGATCGCCCGTGAGGACGACGAAGTCGAGGTTCTTCTCGGCATTCAGTTGCGCGACGGCACGCCGCAGGAGCGTTTCGGAGTCCTCGACCAGAGCCGCCTCGGCCTCGACGCCGGGTTTACCCGCCGTGTCGCCACGGCGACTCGCCTGTGGCGAGGCGGGCGTTGCGGAGTAATAGATTCCCGCCAGGTTGGCGAACTTGACGCGGCCGCCCGGCACGCTCGGCGCGCACCCCGCCGCCACGCCCAACACCAGAATCACCAGCCCGCAAAACGACCGGCGCATCGCCCGCCTCCTCTCCGCTCGACCGGCGGGCATTATACCCTCCCCTGAGGCGCCGCGAAAGCGGGTGGTGGGTGGCATGCCCATCCCGGCGGGTGGGCATGGAGAGCGGACGCATGCTCACGCCAAGGCACAGCGTGAGCATGCCACCCAAGTACGCGGACGCGCGGGTGGCATGTCCACCCCGTTCGGGTGGGCACGGAGAGCGGACGCATGCTCACGCCAAGGCACAGCGTGAGCATGCCACCCAAGTACGCAGACGCGCGGGTGGCATGCCCACCCCGTTCGGGTGGGCATGGAGAGCGGACGCATGCTCACGCAACAGCACAGCGTGAGCATGCCACCCCGCTTACCGCGCCCGCGGGTCGAAGGCGTCGCGCAGGCCGTCGCCGACGAAGTTCAGGCCCAGGAGCGTCGCCCCCAGGAAAGCGCACGGAAACACCATCAGCCACCAGTACGCCCGGACCGGGTTCAGGGCCCCCATCGCGTCGGACGCCAGCGTCCCCCAGGAGGCCAGCGGCGGCGGCACGCCGAGCCCCAGGAACGAAAGGAACGATTCCTGGAGGATCGCCAGGGGCACCGTGAGCGTCGCGCAGACGAGGATGGTTCCGGCGAGGTTCGGCATCATCTCGCGGAAGATAATCCTTCCCGTGCGGGTCCCCATGGCCCGGGCGGCCTGGACGAACTCCGCCTCGCGAAGCACGAGCACCTGGCCCCGCACGACCCGCGCCATCGTCAGCCAGGAGACGCCCCCGATCGCCAGAAACAGGGCCGTCACGCGGACCCAGGCGTACTGCTGCGTAAAGAGCACCAGCAGCAGAATGACGAGCAGGATGTACGGCAGGCCGTAGAGGACGTCCACGACGCGCATCATGACGGTATCGACGCCGCGGCCGACGTACCCGGCGACGAGGCCCCAGACGGTGCCCACGAGGACGCTCACGATCGCCGCCGCCAGCCCGACGCCGAGCGACACGCATCCGCCGACCAGCGTCCGCGCGAGCATGTCGCGCCCCAGCGTATCCGTGCCGAAGGGGTGACCCAAACTCGGCGGCTGGGGATGGATGCCGGGAAGGGGCGTGCGATACGGCTGCGGCTCGCCGCGCCAGGCCGCAAGGCGATCCTGGACGAGTCCCCCAATCGCCGTGGCCACAATCGCCACGAGGACCACGAGGCCCGCCAGCGCAAGCCGGTTCCGCCGGAATCGCCGAAGCGCCAGGCGCGTCGGCGACAGCGCCGGCCGGACGGCTCCTGCCAGGCCTCGCTCGACGGCCGGATTGTCGAGCGACGGGTCAGTCATAACGGATTCTCGGGTCGAACCACGCGTACGCGATGTCCACGAGGAGGTTGAAGGCCACCAGCAGCACGGCATAGAGGAGGACCGTGGCGAGGATGAGCGGATGGTCGCGGTGAAGGGCCGAGTCCACAAAGTGCTGCCCCACGCCGGGGATCGCAAAAATCTTTTCGACGACGAACGAGCCGGTGAACACCGCCGCCGCCGCGGGACCCAAATACCCGAGGACCGGCAGCCAGGCGTTCCGCAGCGCGTGCTCCAGGAGCACGGTCCGCTCGCGAAGGCCCTTGGCGCGCGCGGTGCGGATGTAGTCGGCCGAGAGAACCTCGAGCATCCCCGTCCGCACGAGCCGCGCAATGTACGCCGACGGCAACGCCGCCAGCGCGAGGGCCGGCAGGATCAACTGGCTCGGCCTGCCCCATCCGCCGACCGGGAGCCAGCGGAGCCAGAACGAGAAGACCGCGAGCAAGAGGGCCGCAAGGACGAACGACGGCTGGCTGACGCCCACCAGCGCCCCCGCCATGGCGGAGTAATCGGCGAGCGACCGGGGGCGTGCGGCACTGGTGACCCCCGCCGCCGTGCCGACGACCAGCGCCAGGCTCAGGGCACAGATGCCGAGCGCGAGGCTCACCGGAAACGCCGGCGCGAGGATGTCGCGGACAACGTTCCGCTCGGGGTATCGGATGGAGTTCATGCCGCGAAGGGTCGCCAGGTCCCACGCGTAGCGGAAATACTGATAGACGGGGCGGTCGGCGTGGTACTTTTCGATCCGGGCCTGGAGGACTTCGGGCGGCAGGCCCTTTTCCTGGACGAAGGGGCTACCCGGCGCGGCCCGCATCATGAGGAAGGCGACCGTGTAGATGATGAGGAGCGTCGGGATGAAATAAAGCAGCCGCCTGAGAATGTAATGGAGCATCGGTCTGGCCCCGCCCTGTAGTATGACACTACAGGGCCCGCAAGCGTTGTGCGCCGCTCAGCATAGCCCGTGGGCGGGCGGTTGGCAAGAGCGCTCGCCGTTCGAGCCCCCCGCACTGTCCCTGTTTGATGTTGGACCCCTTCGGGGCCGGGGGGATGCCTTTCACGTTCGCCCCCGCCCCGGCGGGTCACGGTTTACCCTGAGCGCGGCGCAGTCGAACAGGTGCCCTGCTGCGCCCTTCCCCGCGCGCTGTCATCCCGACCGAGTCCCGACGGGACGAGTGAAGGGATCTCGCCTCGAATCCGTTGCCTTTCGCCGTTCCTCTGAACCCCGGCGCGCCGGGGTTGGCTGTTGGACGTTTGTCGCCGCCGCTTGCCTATTGCCTGTTCTCTGTGTCAACGCAAAGTAGAAATGTCCTCTTTCCCGCAAAGTAG
>JBAUDW010000271.1:0-5651 GCA_049678285.1 Phycisphaerae bacterium | reverse complement strand
GGCTGGGGGCGAGGCGTCGGGCGTGCCGGCGCGCGTCCGCGACCCGGCAGGCCGCGGCTGACGGGTTTGCGGCGACGGCCCCATCTGCTATAATGCGCCCTTCGGTGGCCGTGATTCTGACGGAGATTCCTATTGGCAGCCGAGGTCCGCAAGCGCCGGCTCGACGACGCCGAGGTTGCTGACTTCCTGGCCGGTCAGGACACCTACCTCTTTCAGGATCCGGTCTGGTGCCAAGTCCTTTCCTCCCTCGGCTACGAGGCGGCTTACTATTGCCTCGAAGACGGGGGGCGGATCGTCCTGGCGCAGCCGGTGCTGCACATGCGGCTGGGGTTTTTCCACCTGCTCTATGGCGGGCTGCCGTACGGTTTCGCCGTCGGCGACCTTTCGCGGTACCAGGAACTGGCGGCCGGAACGGCTCGCACGGCGCGCGCCGAGGGCGCCCACCGGGTGCGCCTGAGCCGCTGCGCCTCTGACCCCGACATCACCCCAGCCGGCTACGTTCCCCAGGAACACCTCCAGCACGTGCTGCATTTCGGCGGGCGGTCGGAGGAGGAGGTGTGGCGGGATTTGAAGCGGCGGGTTCGGCACGACGTGCGGGTGGCCCAGAAGCGGGGCGTCGTCGTCAAGGATGCGGTCGGCGAGGCCGACCGCGACACCATCTTCCGCATGTATTGCCAGACGATGGCGCGGAACCGGACGTACGTCGTCTGGCCGCGGGGCCTGATTGAGGCCATGTGGCGGCTTCTGGTGGAGCCGGGCCGAGGCGAGATGATGATCTCCTGGCACGACGGCGAGCCGCTGGCCGCCATGATCACCTTCTACGACGGGCCTCGGTGCTTCGCGTTCCTGGGCGCTTCGAGCGGGACGAAACGGAATCTTCGGCCGAACGACCTTCTCTTCTGGGAAGCGATGAAACGGGCGATGGCGCGCGGCTGCGAGGACTTCGATTTCATGATGTCCTCACACGACGATTCCGCGCTCATCGCCTTCAAGGACAAATGGGGGGCGCGGCGGCATCCGTTCCTCTTTTTCGAGAAGGACCTGAATCGGCTGCGGTGCGGCATCTGGAACGTCGCGTTCCGGGTCGCACGCACCCGCCCGGGCGGCGCGGTCCTGCGGTGGATGAGGCGAAGGAAGGGATAGCCGATGGCGCCGGATGCAGCGATCTCCGGGATCGAGGCCGACCGCAGCGCGGACGAGGCCAAAAGGTCCGCCCGGTGGGCGGCGGCGATTATCGTTGCGGCCGCAGCCGTCGTCTTTATCGCCGGCGCGACGAGCGACGTCGTCAGGGGCGACGAGGCCTATTACTCCATGTTCGCCGAGGCCTGGTACGACGCGGGACCGTTGCACCGGCCGGTGTATAACCCCCTGTATTCGTCCGGCGAGGCGGGCTACTACTACACGACGGAGCCGCTCTGGCCTTTTGTCTGCAGCCTGGTCTGGCATGTGACGGGCGTCGCGCCGTGGTCGGCCCAGGCACTCCAGGCGGGGTTCTACGCGCTGCTGCTGGCGGCGGTGTACGGCTTGGGACGGGACCTCCTCGGTCCGCGGGGGGCGCTGGCGGCGCTCCTGGCGGCCGTCGCCGTTCCGATGGTCGGCGCGTTCTCAATCCTTCTATACACCGATGTTCCTGCGGCGGCGTTGGTGACCGGCGCGGGGCTCTTGCTCCTGCGGAAGCGGCATTTGGCCGCCGGCGTCGTCCTGGGGCTGGCATATCTGACAAAGCGGAACACGGCATTCCTGGTGCCGGCGTTTGCGATCTGGGCGTTCTGGACCGAGGGGCCGGTGTGGCGCCGGTTGGGTCGGGTGGCGGCGTTTGTCGTCCCGGCCGTCCTGGTCACCCTGCCCGACTGGTTCTGGCGGAAGGCCCACCTGCCTGCCATGTACGAACCGGTGTCCCTGTCTCAAGTTCTGGAGCGCCTGGGGACGTTCTTCGCGAAACAGGCGCTGGTGGCGCCGTGGAGCGGCGGCGGCGCGGCCGCCGCGACAGACGCCGCGACGGTCGTGGAGCGCCTGTGGACCTGGCTCGGTCCGTCGGCGGGCGCGTCGCGGATAAACAATCCGGCGGACCTGCTTCTCTACCTCGGGGCCGTCGTGCCGATGCTCCTGGTGCTGTACCTGCTGCGGCGGGCGTGGAACCGGGCCGACGCCAAAGTGTGGCTGGCCGTCGCCGTGTACGTCGTCGCGCTCCTCGCGATGTTCACGCTGGACACGGAAATCCGCTACGCGATGCCGGTGATTCCGCTGGTGGCGGTCGTGGCCGCGCGCGGCCTGCGGGGCTGGTGTCAGAAACCGTGGGTCCTCGCCCTCGTGGGGCTGGCGGCGTTCGGTCACCTGGGTATGACGGTGTGGTACGTCGGGGCCCAGCGGACCCTTACGCCCGGCCAGCGGGCTGTCTTCGAGTACCTGCAGGCCCGCACGCCGCAGGACGCCCGCATCCTCTATCCGGGCGAAATGATGATTATCCAGGCCCGGCGCCAGGCCGTCTGGTCCCAACTGAAGAACCCCGAGACGGGCAGCGCGTACATCACGGGGTTCCTGAGCGAGACCAACCCGGACGCGATCCGAACCCTCCTCGACGCCAACGGCGTGACGTACATCTGCATTGACGAGCGGCGCGTGTACGAGGAGATGGGCGAGGTGGTGGGCTTCGGCTATCCGCGGTCGTTCGTCGAGCGGCTGCCCACGCTGCCGTTCCTGGAGCGCGTCGAAGGCGACTGGCCGGGCATGGAACTCTGGCGCGTAAAAGGGGAGACCGTCGGCGAAGCACCGGCGCCGGGTCGGGGCTTCATTTCCGGGCGTTCGCTGCATACGATGTCGGCTCGATCGAGCCAGGAGACAAGACCGAGCAGGAACCAGGTAACTGACGGGTTCCACGGAAAGGGGTTGGCGGGCTTGGCGTACGGTTTGGCGCTGGCAAGTTCGGTGCGCATCCTGTCCCCGCGTGGGTTCGCCGCGGGCAAGAAAAGGTGTGTAGGCCATGGCTGAAGGGACCTTACCCGGCGGGGCCAACCCTCACCGTATGGAACGGGAGGAACAGCGGGTCTGTTGGAAGTGGGCAGTGGCGATCATCGTAGCCGCCGCATCGATCGTTTTTGCGGCAGGGACCTTGAGCGATGTTGTCCTCGGCGACGAGCCGTACCACTTCATGTTCGCCCGCGCCTGGGCCGACGCCGGACTATGGAACCGACCGACCCACAACCCGCTCTATCCGAGCGATGCGCCGCCCGGCTATTGGTACGTCACGGAACCGGTCTGGCCGATGCTGCTCGCGGCCCTGTGGCAGGCGACGGGTCCCGTGCCGTGGGTCGCCCAACTCTATCAAGCCGCCTTCTACGCCCTCCTGCTGGCGATGGTCTATCGGCTCGGGCGACACTTCCTCGGACCGCGAGGGGCGCTGGCGGCGCTCCTGGCGGTCGTCGCTGTGCCGATGGTCGGCGCGTTCTCGGTGACGCTCCACCTCGACGTTCCGTCCTCGGCGATGATCCTGGCGGCGCTGGTGCTGGTGGTGGACCGCCGGCTCTTCTGGGCCGGGGTTCTCGTGGGGCTGGCGTACCTGACGAAACGTAACACTGCCTTCCTCGTGCCGCCTATGATGCTCTGGATCGTTTGCCAGGAAGGCTCCGCGTGGCAACGCGTCCGCCGCCTCGCACTTTTCCTCCTGCCCGCGGCGCTGGTCGTGTGGCCGGACCTCTGGTGGCGGAGCCACGCGATTCCAAGCACGCGGGACCCGGCGAACCCGACCTATGTCCTGAGGCGTGTGACGATGTTCTTCTCGTCGACGCGGGAGGTGTCGAATATCAACAACCCCGTGCACCTGCTCCAGTACCTGGGCGCGGTGATCCCCGCGCTCCTGGGCCTTTACGTCGTCCGCCGGACCTGGCAGAAGGCGGACCGCCGGCTCTGGGCGCTCCTCGCCTTCTACCTGGTGATGCTAGTGCTTTTCTTCACGCTGGACACGGACGTGCGGTACGTTATGCCGGCGGTTCCGATCCTGGTTGTCCTCGCGGCGCGGGGGCTGGCCGGCTGGTGGCAGAGGCGCTGGGTGCTCGCGCTGGTGGCGCTGGCGGCGTTTGCGCACCTGGGGGCGACGGCGTGGGTTGTGAACCGCGCGCGGCACCTGAGTCCAGGCCAGGAGGCGGTCTTCGCGTATCTGAAGGCGCACACGCCCCCGGGGACGCGCGTCATGTACCCCGGTGAGGTCATCATGATCGAGGCCCACCGGCCCGTCGTCTGGAATCACCTGACCGACCCGGAAACCAGAGAAGCGTGCATAACGCCCTTTCTGATCCAGTACGGTCCCGAGAAAATGTTAGTGGTCCTTCGCGCCAACCGGGTCGATTACATCTGCGTGGAGGAGAGCCGGATCCTCTCGGGCCCGCTCGCGAAAGCCGAGCGCGGGGGATACCCCCGGGTTTTTGCAGACCGATTGCCGACCTTGCCGTTCCTTGAGAACGTTTCAGGCGACTGGCCGGGCGTGGAACTGTGGCGCGTGAAAGAGGAGCCCCTCGGCGAGGCGCCGGCGCCGCCGGAAAGGCCGTTCCCATCGCCGGGCCATGCACCCGGGGGCGAGAAGGAATGAGGGATATCTCTTGGCGGGTATAATCCGCAAACGCGAGTTGGACGATCCGGAGATCGAGGCCTTCCTCGCCGGCCGGGAGACCTACCTCTTTCAGGAACCTGTCTGGGGCGAGGTGCTTGCCTCGCTCGGTTTTTCGCTGGCGTACTATTGCCTGGAGGACGAGGGGCGGATCGTCCTTGCGCACCAGATGGCGCGCGTGCGGGTGGGATTCTTCGATTTGCTGTGCGGCGGACTTCCGTACGGATTCGCCGCGGGGGACATGTCGAGACACGAGGAATTCGTGCGCCTTCTGGAGGGGGCGGCGCGCGCGGACGGCGTTCACCGCATCCGCCTGAGCCGCAACTACTACGACCCGCCCCTCGAGCCGGAAGGCTGCAGGGTCCAGGAGCACGTGCTGCACATTCTGCACTTCGACGGGCGGACGGAAGACCAGGTGTGGAAGGATTTCAAGAGCCGCATCCGGCGCGACGTTCGGCTGGGGGAGCGGCGGGGCGTGGCGATCGAGTCGGCTGACTCGCCCGAGGCGCGGGACGAACTCTTCCACATGTACTGCGACACTATGGCCCGCAACCGCACCATCGTCACGTGGCGCCGCGCGATGATCGAAAAGATGTGGGACCTCCTCGTCGGGCCGGGCCAGGGGGAGATGCTCGTCGCACGCCTCGAAGGCGAACCCCTGGCCGGCATGGTCACGCTCTATAGCGGCCGGCGGTGCTTCTACTTCCTGGGCGCCTCGAGCGGCACGCGCCGGAACCTCTGCCCGAACGATGCGGTGGTGTGGGAGGCGATGCGGCGGGCGCTGGCGCGCGGCTGCGAGGTCTTCGACCTTATGACCTCCTCGCGCGACGATGCTCCGCTGATAGAGTTCAAGGCCAAATGGGGCGCGACGCAGCACCCGTTCTATTTCTACGAGAAGGACCTCGCGCCCCTGCGGTGCCGGCTGTTTGATGCGGCCTACTGGGCGGTGCGGACGCGGGTGGGCGGGGCGCTGCTGCGATTCCTCAAAGGTCGCGGGGGCTAAGCGCCGGCGTCGTGCGGCGCCGCGCCGGCGGGCACGGCGGCCCCGGGA
>JBAUDW010000270.1:0-5150 GCA_049678285.1 Phycisphaerae bacterium | reverse complement strand
CTCGGAGGCCGCGCCGACCTTATGATGATCTTGGACGGCCGGTGCCGGGGGGGGACGATCGGAGAAGCCATGAAAACGGCAAGGCGGAATGCGGCGGTGATGTGGCTGGCGGCACTGGTGGTGACTTGGGCGGCAGGCGAGTCACGCGCGGACGATTGGCCGCAATGGCGCGGACCGAATCGCGACGGCATCTCGAAAGAAACCGGCTGGCTGGCCCAGTGGCCTCAGGGCGGGCCCAAGGTCCTCTGGCGCGCCGACGTCGGCGCCGGATATTCTTCGTTCGCCGTCGTCGGCGGGCGCGTCTATACCATGGGCAACGCGGACAAGAACGACACGGTGTTCTGCCTGAGTGCGGACACCGGAGAGATCGTCTGGCGCAAGTCCTATCCGTGCGGGGCGGGGGAGCATCCGGGCACGTACGCGACGCCGACCGTGGACGGCAAAGTGGTGTACACCCTGAGCCGCGAAGGGCACCTCCTCGCGCTGGACACGGCTTCAGGCAAACCGATCTGGGGCAAACATCTGCCGAACGATTTCGGCGCGAAGCCGGAGCGGTGGGGTTTCGCTTGCTCGCCGCTCGTTCTTGGCGACCGGCTGATTCTGGACGCCGGCGCGACGCTCGCGATCAACAAGCAGACCGGCGCGCTGGTATGGAAAAGCGGGGAGGACAAGGCGGGCTATTCCTCGCCGACGGTGTTCGAGGTCGGCGGGAAAACGCTCCTGGCGGTGTTTCCGGAGTTCGGCCCGATCCTCCGTCAGGCGGCCGACGGAAAGGAACTGGCGCGGCTGCGGTGGGATACCATTTACGGCCCCAATGTCGCCACGCCCATTGTCCAGGGCAATCGCGTCTTCTTTTCGTCGGGGTACGACAAAGGGTGCGTCCTCCTGGAGTTGGGCGGCAGCGGTTTTAAGGAAATCTATCAGAATAAGAACATGCGGAACCACGCCAACAGTTGCATCCTCTGGGAGGGGCATCTGTACGGCTTCGACGGCCAGGTGGGCGGCGGCGGGAAACTCGCCTGCCTCGATTTCCAGACGGGCGAACGCAAGTGGGAGCAGGGCGGCCTGGGAACCGGATCGCTCATGCTCGCCGACGGCAAACTGATCATCATCAGCGAGAGGGGCGACCTGGTCGTCGCCGAGGCCTCGCCTGCGGCCTACCGGGAACTGGCCCGCGCGAAAGTCCTCGAAAAAACCTGCTTGACGATGCCTGTGCTCTCGGGCGGCCGCATCTACTGTCGCAACCACGAGGGCAAGATCGTCTGCGTCGACGTCCGGGCGAAATAGCCGGCCGGCGAAACACGTCATCCGGCTAAGAGGTTGTTTCATAACCCCCGCTCCCTTGATGGGAGAGGGAAGGGGTGAGGGTGAAAAAGGCCTTGGAAAGCACAGGCCCCCTCACCCTAGCCCTCTCCCACCGGGGGAGAGGGAATTGAAACAGTCTCTAAGGGCGGCTGCGGAGGTGCGAGTTGCGGCACGTCGGACGGGATGGGTCCAGGCGAGGGGCGCGGCGTTTTGTGCGGCGCGGCGAGGTCGTGTTCGCCGCCCCGCTTGCGCCGTCGCCTTTCGAGCCGCCCGCGGAAGCGGGCGGATGCGTTCCCCTGCGTGGCACGTTCCACGGCAGAGGACGTGACCGCCGCCTCCCGGCGGCGGCTCGCTGGGCGGGGCGCTTTCTGTGCGGAATAAGCATGGCGATCGCTCTCCTAGCGGCGGGTTGCGGCGAAGACGGTCCACCCCCGGGGGGAAATAAGTCGTCCGCGACGCCTGCGGCCCTGCAAGAAGCGCGATGGCCGATGTTCCACGGCGAGCCGGCGCTCGCCGGCCTGGCCGAGGGAACCTTGCCCGACCGCCTCGAACTGCTGTGGCGATTCAAGACGCGCGGCGCGGTCAAATCGTCGCCGGTCGTCGGCGACGGGCGCGTCTTCGTCGGTTCCGACGACGGGTGCGTTTACGCGATTGATTTCGTCCGAGGCGGCAAGGTCTGGGCCTACGAGACGGAGGGCGGCGTCGAGGCCGCCCCGCTCCTTCTCGAGGGCACGGTGTACGTCGGCGGCACGGACGGATTTCTGTACGCGCTGGATGCGGCGACGGGCCGCTTGAAATGGAAGTACGAGACGGGAGGCCAGATCCTCGGGGCGGCCAACTGGGCCCGCCCGGCCGGGGGGGAGGGGCCACGGATCCTCGTCGGCAGTTACGACAGCCGACTCCACTGCGTGGATTCGAGGACGGGCGCGAAGGTCTGGACCTGCGAAACCGCCGGTTACATTAACGGCGCCCCGGCCGTGGCGGACGGCGCTGCGGTGTTCGGCGGGTGCGATGCCGTCCTTCGCGTCGTGTCGCTTGCGGACGGCAAGGTGCTGAAGGCGATTGACACGGGGGCCTACGTCACCGGCTCGCCCGCGCTGGCCGACGGCCGCGCGTACGTCGGCAACTACGAAGGGCGGTTCCTCTGCGCGGACGTGAACACCGGCGAAATACTTTGGACGTTCGAGAAGGAGAACGTGGCGTTCTACTCCTCGCCGGCGGTGAGCGGCTCGGCCGTCGTCGTCGGCGCGAGGGACCAGCGGCTCCACTGTCTCGATCGCACGAGCGGCGCCGAGCGGTGGGCGCTGCGGACGCGCGGCGATGTGGACAGTTCTCCCACCGTCTGCGGCGACAAGGTCGTCGTCGGCTCGAACGGAGGCTGGGTGGTCGTGGTCCGGATGTCGGACGGCGTGGCGGTGTGGTCCTTCGAGATCGGCGAGGCGGTCACGAGTTCGCCGGCCGTGGCGGGCGGCCGCATCGTCGTCGGGTCGGAGGACGGCGCGGTGTACGCCTTCGGCGCCAAGCCGTAGAGGTCCGCCGGGGGCGCCGGCGTCGCGCCGGGCGGATGGCGGAGCAGGGGGCCGCATGAAAATCGCGCAACTCGTCCCCGGGACGTGCAACATCTTCTACTGCGAAAACTGCCTGCGCGATTACGACCTGAATGAGGCCTGGCGCGCCCTGGGCCACGACGCCGACCTCGTGCCGCTCTACCTCCCGCTCCTCGCCGACGGCCAGGCCGCCGTCACCCAGACGCCGATGTTCTTCGGAGGCATCAACGTATATCTGCAACAGAAGTCGGCCTTCTTCCGTAAGACGCCGCGATGGCTCGATCGGCTCTTCGATTCGCGGAGGCTGCTGGAGTGGGTGTCGCGCAAGGCGGGCATGACCAGCGCCCACGATCTTGGCGAGACGACGCTCTCGATGCTGCGCGGCGAGGCCGGCCGCCAGGCCAAGGAGGTCCGCCGCCTGGTCGAATACCTCGCCGGCCGGCACCGGCCGGACGTCGTCTGCCTGTCGAACGTGCTCCTGGCGGCTCTGGCGAGGCCGATTGGGGAAGCCGTGGGCGTGCCCGTCGTCTGCCTGCTTCAGGACGAAAATGCGTTCCTCGACGCGTTGCCGGAGGCGCAGCGCGGGCCGGCGTGGGACCTGCTTCGCGACTGCGCGGCCGAGGTCGATGTGTTCGTTGCCGTCAGTTCCTATTATCGCGATGCGATGATCCGTCGGCTGGACCTCCCTCCTGCGCGCGTCGCCGTGGTCCGTTACGGGATCAATCCGGAAGGATACCGCCCCGCGGGAGCGCGGCCGGACCCGCCGGTGATCGGCTTCCTGGGCGCGGCGGAACCGAACAAGGACCTGGGTTCGCTCGTCGAGGCGTTCGCGGACCTGAAAAATCGCCCCGGCCTGCGGAACCTGAGACTTCGCGCCGCGGGCGGCCACCCGGCGGGGAACGCGGCGGTGCTTCAGGACGCGCGTCGGCGTCTGGCGTCGCGATCCCTCGAGGCCGACGCCGAGTTCCTGCCGAACCTCGGCCGGGCGCAGCGCCAGGATTTTCTACGGACGCTCTCGGTCCTCTCGGTGCCGACGAAACGGCCCGAGGCCTACGGGATGTACGTCCTGGAGGCCCTCGCGTCGGGCGTTCCGGTCGTGGCGCCCCGGCACGGGGGAGTCGTTGAACTCGTGGAGGAAACGGGCGGCGGTCTCCTCGTGGAGCCGAACGATCCGGCGGCGCTCGCCGAGGCGCTGGCGGCGCTCCTACTGGATCCGGAGAAGGCGCGGGCCATGGCGGAGCGCGGCCGGCGGGCTGTCGCCGAGAAGTTCGACGCGCGGCGGACAGCACGCGACGTGGTCGCGGTCTTCGAACAGACCATTGCGAGGGTGTGACGATGGCGGAAACCATTCTCGAACTCGTGGACGTGGCCAAGCGGTATGAGACCGGCGGACCGGACGGCGGGCTGGAGGTCCTGCGGGGTGTGAACCTGCGCGTGGCGGCAGGGGAGTCCCTCGCCGTCGTCGGTCCCTCGGGGTCCGGCAAGTCTACGCTCCTGAACCTCATCGGTGGTCTGGATCGGCCGTCGGGCGGCCGCGTGCTTTTTGAGGGACGCGACCTGGCGGACCTGAACGACGCGGACCTGGCGCGGTTTCGGAACCGGCGGATCGGCTTCGTCTTTCAACTGCACCATCTGCTGCCCCAGTGCACGGTCCTGGAGAACGTGCTGGTGCCGACGCTGGTCGGCGGCGACGGCGCGGAAAAAGAGGAAGCGATGGTGCGCGCGGAGCGGCTTCTGGCGCGGGTCGGGTTGGGCGACCGGCTCACCTTTCGTCCGGGCCGGTTGTCGGGCGGCGAGCGGGAACGCGTCGCCGTGGCGAGGGCGCTGGTGAACCGGCCGGCGCTTCTGCTGGCCGACGAGCCGACCGGATCGCTCGACCGCCGAACGGCCGAGAACCTCATGGCGCTGCTGGCGGAACTCAACGAGGAGGAAGGCGTGACGCTCGTCGTGGTGACGCACGCCGAGACGCTCGCCGCTCGCATGGGACGCACGCTCGAACTGCGGGACGGCGCGCTCGTGCCGAAGGAGGCCGACGCGTGACGGGGGCGACGCTCGTCCAACGGAGCCTGCGGTTCTATTGGCGGACGCACCTGGGCGTCGCGCTCGGCGCCGCCGTCAGCGTGGCCGTCCTCGTCGGCGCGCTGGCCGTCGGCGATTCCGTGCCGTACACCCTGAAGCGGTTGGCGCTCGAGCGCCTCGGCGAGACGGACCTGGCGCTGGCGGCTCCGGGACGGGATTTCCGCGCGGCGCTGGCCGACGACCTGGCCGGCCGCCTGGGGGCGCGGGTCGCGCCGGTGC
>JBAUDW010000269.1:0-6706 GCA_049678285.1 Phycisphaerae bacterium | reverse complement strand
TCTCGGCCCCGCGCCCGCCGCGCCCGGCAAACCGCGCCGCCAGGTCCGCCGGCGCCGCCGCCCGAGGATTATCCGTCCGCGTGAAGACGACCGGCGCCCCGCCGCCCTTCTGGGCGAGGATCGCCAGCATCCCGTCAATGTCCTTGTCGGCAGCGGAGGCGAAAACGAAGACCAGGGGCCGCCCGGGAAAGTGCTGTGCGAGGCTTTCCATCAGCCGCTCCATGCTCGCGCGGTTGTGCGCCCCGTCCAGGAGGAGGTCCGGCCGGCCGGGAACGAGTTCCATCCGCCCGGGCCAGTGCACACGCCGCAGACCGGCGCGCACGCGCTCGGGGGTGAGGCGTTCGGCCAGCGAGGGCGCGCGCTCTGCGGCCGCGATCGCCGTCGCCGCGTTCACCGCCTGGTGTTCCCCCAGGAGCGGGAGGAAAAGGTCGTCGTAGGCGGCGTGCGGCGTGCGGACCGCGAGGCGGATGCCCGCCCTTTCGGCGGGCGCCCACGTGTAGGTCACATCGCGGCCGACGCGAAGGAGCGGGGCGCCGGCCCGCTGGGCGGCGCGTTCGATGACAGCCATCGCCTCCGGCCGCTGAGGCTGCGAGACGACCGGAACGCCCGGCTTGATGATGCCGGCCTTCTCGGCGGCGATTCTCTCAAGCGTCCCGCCCAACTGGTGCGTGTGGTCGATGCTGACGGAGGTGACGACGCTCACGTCCGGCCGAAGGACGTTCGTCGCATCGAGCCGGCCTCCCAAGCCTACCTCGACGATCACCAGGTCCACGGCTTCGTCGGCGAAATGGCGAAAGGCGAGCGCCGTGAAGATCTCGAAGAAGGTCGGCGGGTCGCCGGCCGTGCGCATCCGGTCGACGTGGGGCTGCGCGTCGGCGACGAGCGCGCGGAGGGCCTCGGCCGGGATGTCGTCGCGCCCGACGCGGATCCGTTCGCGGATGTCCACGAGATGCGGCGAGGTGTAGAGGCCCGTCTTGAGGCCGCACTCCAGCGCCAGCGCGTGCAGGATCGCCGCCGTCGAGCCTTTGCCTTTCGTCCCCGCGACGTGAACGCTCCGGAACCGCCGCTCCGGCGAACCGAGCGCCCCGAGAAGCGCTTCCACCCGGTCCAGGCTGAACGTGTCCGCGTTGTAGCGGACGCGCTGCATCTTCTCATAATCGGTCGCGCCGAACAGATAGTTGAGCGCGGCTTCGTAGGTGTCGAGTCCCACCGTGCGTTCTCCGCGTTGTGCGTTTCGGTCCACCCATCTTACCGCGGGCCGGTCCTTCGCGGAGAGGGAAAACCCTCGCGCGTCGATAGCGCGGGGTGGCATGCCCACCCTGCTTGCCTCGCCGTAGCCTACGGCGAAGGCGGGTTCGGGTGGGCATGGGCAAACCGCGTGCATGGCCACGCAAAACAGCGTGGCCATGCCACCCGCGCGGGCCGGTCCTTCGCGGCCCGGGAAAAAGCGCGCCCCCCTTGTCCGGACGCGGGGTGGGTGCGAATAATGTAATGGACGAAGGGAACAAAGCCCGGTTGCGGGGGTAGTGGCAGAGACGGCCTTCGGCAGTCCCGCGAGGAGTTGGGGATTCCGAAGAGGGGCGGTTCAGCCCCGGCGCGCGTCCTCGGCGGAAAGCCGAGGACGCGTCTTTTTTCCGCCCGTGATGTTTCGTCGGGTGCACCACAAAAAAGTGGCAACCTCCAGGGGTGCCACCGATTGCTTGTCACTCGGTGTGCCCGGTATGCAGCGCACGGTTTGACAAGTCCCGGCGCGCCGGGATGGCACCCCCCGGGCGAAGAGGTGCCACTTTTTTGTACTGCACCCGTTTCGTCCGCGACGAGGCGGCTCCGCGCCCGTTCTTATAGGTGGGGCAAAGGCCGATAGGGATTCCTTTTGACCGGCCCTGGACGCCCACTTAGAATTGAGAGAGGAGGCCACATGAACCCGAAAGAAACCGTACGAGTCGCCTTGAGCGGCATCGTCGTCGCGGCGATCAGCATAGGCATCGTTCTCGGCTGGGCCGTCGCGCCGGCCCCGTCCGCGCGGGCGGAAGAAACGCCCAAGCCTTCCCCGGCCGCGACGCCGCCGGCCGAAAGGGCGGAAGCCCCGGAACCTCCTGAAGAGAAACCGGCCGGCGAAGAGGCCGGACCGAAAGAGCTGACGCCCGAGGAAATCCGGGAACTCCCGATCCTCAAACGATTCGAGATCCCGGCCGACGTCCCGATCGAGAAGATCGACACGATCCTCGGCGACGTCAAGGACGAGACGTTCGGCTACGACGAGCCGGCGTTCTACACGCTCATCTCGGTCGTCAGCAAGTTGCCGGCGGACCTCATGAAACCCGACGAGAAAACCGTCCCCTACTCGCAACTCTTGAGCACGCCGTCGAGTTTTCGCGGCAAGCCCGTGACGCTGCGCGGCGTGTACATGACGGTCGCCCCGTGGCGCGTGCCGGTCGTCGCCATCGCCAAGGACATCCCGCGCCTGTTCACGTGCACGGTCCGCGAGAAACCGATGGAGCAGGAGCGCCCCGTCGCGACGGTCGTCGTCCTCGAGGACCCGATGCCCGACTTCAAGGCGTTCGACGAGGTCCGCGTCAAAGGGTATTTCTACAAGGTCCGCAAGTACGAGGGCTCCAAGGGCGTGGGTTACGCGCCGATGCTGGTCGCGCAGCGGCTCGAGCCGGATGTCAGCGGCCCGAGGCCCTTCGAGGGCCCCGCGCCCGGCAGTTCGATGTTTTCACTCGGCTTGTATGCGCCGCTCGCCGCCTTCATGGGCGGCGCTCTCATCGTTCTGTTCATCGTCTTCTTCTACGTGAAGCGAATGGGGAGAAGCACCACCGATGCCAACCGTAGACGTCTGCCTCACCGGATCCGCCTACAACGTCCGGATCAGCCCGGGCCTCTTGAAGACCGTGGGCCGGGAGGCGAAGGCGGCGGCCAGGGGCCCCAAGGCGGCCCTGGTCACTGACGCCAACGTCGCCGGCCTCTACCTGGAGCCGGCCCTCGAGAGCCTCCGCGCCGCGCGGCTCGAGGCCACGAGCGCCATCGTCCCCCCGGGCGAAGGCTCCAAGACGCTCGCCCAGGCGGGCGAACTCTACGATCGGATGCTGCGGGCGGGCCTCGACCGCGGGTCGGTCGTCGTCGCGCTCGGCGGCGGGGTCGTCACGGACCTGGCGGGCTTCGTCGCCGCCACCTACATGCGCGGCATCGCGTGGGTCGCCGTCCCCACCACGCTCCTCGGACAGGTGGACGCGAGCGTCGGCGGCAAGACGGCCGTCGACCATCCCGAGTGCAAGAACCTCATCGGCGCGTTTCATCAGCCCTCGGCCGTCCTCTGCGACGTCGCCACCCTCGCCACGCTCCCCGACGAGGAACTGCGCAACGGCCTCGCTGAGACCGTCAAGCACGCCATGATCCGCGACGCCCGTCTCTTCGAGGAACTCGGACGCCGCGCCGAAACCCTCCTCGCGCGCGACCCCGCGGTGCTCGAGCCGATCGTCGCGCGCAACGTCCGCATCAAAGCCGACGTCGTCGCCGCCGATGAACGCGAGTCCGACCTTCGCCGCATCCTGAACTACGGCCACACGATCGGCCACGCGCTGGAGAGCCTGCTGGGATTGACGCACGGCCGGGCGGTCGCCCTCGGAATGATGGCCGAGGCGCGGATCGCCGAACGGCGAGGGCTCGTCGGCCGCGCCGTCGTCGAACGCCAGAAGGCGCTGCTCGAACGTTTCGGCCTCCCGGTCGCGCTCGCCGACGCAGGCGACGCCGAGCGGTGCCTGGCGATCATGCGGCACGACAAGAAGGCCGAGGCCGGCCGGATGCGATTCGTCCTGCCGGAGGCGATCGGTCGGGTGCGCGTCGTCGAGGACGTCACGGACGACGAAATCCGTGCCGCCCTCCTTTCCCTCGCGCCGTAACGGGCCCGGTAGGGAACGTGCCCCGCCGCTTCCGCGGCGGGCTCGGTCGCGCCTCTCCTCGCGTGGGTGCAACAGAGTGGGGGATGAGCGGTGGACGAGCAGGAACGGCTGAGCGCGCTCAGGCTCCATTTGGCGACGGGCATCGGCCCGCGCACGTTTGCGGCCCTCGTGGAACGGTTCGGTTCCGCCCAGGCTGCCGCCGAGGCATCGGCCGGCGAACTCGCCCAGACGCCCGGCATCGGGGAGGAGTCGGCCGGCAAGATCCGCGAGTCCCTCGACCGCGCGGAGCCCGAGGCCGAACTCGAGCGGGCCCGCGCCGCCGGCGTCCAACTCGTCTTCCGCGGCGAGCCGGACTATCCTATCGCCCTCACGTACCTCGCGGACGCCCCGCCCGCCCTTTACGTCAAAGGCAACCTGGTGGCGGACGACGCCCAGGCCATGGGCGTCGTCGGCATGCGCAAGTGCAGCCTGTACGGCCAGGACCAGGCGGAGCGGATCGCGGGGGGCCTCGCGCGGGCTGGGTTCACGATCGTCTCGGGCCTCGCCCGGGGGATCGACGCGGCCGCCCACCGCGGCGCGCTCGCCGCCGGAGGCCGAACGATCGCGGTGCTCGGCAACGGCCTGGCGACGGTCTATCCGCCGGAGAACAGCCGGCTGGCCGACGCCGTCGCCGCCCAAGGGGCCCTCGTGAGCGAGTTCCCCATGGAGACGGCGCCGCAGGCGGAGAACTTCCCCCGGCGCAATCGGATCCTGGCGGCCCTGGGCCTGGGCGTCGTCGTCGTCGAGGCGGGCGTCCGCAGCGGATCCCTCATCACCGCACGCCTGGCGGCGGAACTCGGCAAGGAAGTCTTCGCCGTCCCCAACCGGGTGGACGCGCCGGGAGCGGCGGGCGTCCATGCCCTCATCCGCGACGGGGCCAAACTCGCCGAATCCGTCGCCGACATCCTCGACGAGTTCCCCGACCTGGAGGTCGAGCCCCCGACCGGCGAGGACGCGCCGCGGCAAGCGGGCCTCGCCCTCAAGGCCAACCTGTCGGCCGAGGAGGCGCGACTCATGGAGGTGCTGGACGGGGAACCCGCGCCCCTGGAAACGCTGGCCGACCGGGCCGGGCTCAACGCCCCACAGGCCGCCGGCGCCATGACGCTCCTGGAACTCAAGGGCCTCGTGCGGGCCCTGCCGGGCGGCCGCTTCCTGCGGCGCGCCCCGCGCTAAAGGCGTTGACAGACCGAGGGAACGGCGGTAAAAGGGTGATTGGTCTGGAAGAATCACCGGTCAAGTCGTTGGTCAAGGAGGAGCAGCCGTGGGCAAGCCCCGACGCCGGCGAAAAGTCGGCAGCAAAGTCCGGCACATGCGCTGGAAACAGCGCCATAAACGCTGACGCATCGTTAAGACGCGCCGCCCAGGCGCAGGCGGACGGCCCGTGGACCCGTTTCCGGAAAGGGGATTGGGATGGCCGGATCGGTCGAGGAACGCCGCAGCGGCCGGGATCGCCGACGTTCGCGAGCCCGCCCGGCGACAGCCGAGCGTGAGCGCGGGGCGGACCGCAGGCAGTTTCCGCCGCCCGAGGATCCCGCCCGTATCGCCGAGCCCGAGAGCGAACTGCGGGCCGCCATCGACGCCTACAAAGTGGAGCGGGGCCTGACGCGCATCTCCGTCGCTGCACTGCTCGGCGTCATGGAGACCCTGGGCTATCGCCAGGCCTGACGCCGCCGGGCCGCCTCCCGAGGAAATCGCACTATGCCGCACCTGGGCGTTAACATCGACCACGTGGCAACGCTCCGCCAGGCGCGGCGAGGCGTCGAGCCCGACCCCGTCTGGGCCGCCGCCGAGGCTGAACTCGGCGGCGCCCGATGCATCACCCTGCACCTGCGGGAAGACCGACGCCACATCCAGGACCGCGACCTCAGGCTCCTCCGGGAAACCGTCCAGGTCAAACTGAACCTCGAAATGGCCGTCAGCGAGGAGATGATCGGCATCGCGTGCGACGTCCGGCCCGACCAGGCCACGCTCGTCCCCGAAGGCCGGCAGGAGATCACGACCGAGGGCGGCCTTCCGGTCATCGGCGACGAGAGGCGCGTCGCCGACGCCGTCCGCCGTCTTCAGGAGGCCGGCATCGTCGTCAGCCTGTTCGTGGACCCCGAGGCGGCTCACGTCGAGGCGTATGCGGCGACGGGGGCCGAGGCCGTCGAGTTCCACACGGGCGAGTACGCGAACGCCCCGGCGGGCGCCGAGCGCGACCGGCAGTTGGCGCACGTCTCCGAGTCGGCGCGCCTCGCCCAGGAAGCCGGCCTCGTCGTCCACGCCGGCCACGGCCTGGGCTACACCAACGTCGGCCCCATTGCCGACATCCCCGGCATGACGGAACTGAACATCGGCCACTCTATCGTCAGCCGGGCGGTCTTCGTCGGCCTGCGCAAGGCCGTGCGCGAGATGGTCCGTCTCATCGAGAAGCCGTAGGCGAATGGGCTTTTTCGTGCCATGGCGATTTCAAATCACGCCCATGGCCTTGGGATAGTGCCGGGGGTGATTGGCCTACAGTGCGACCCAACGGTGATGCCGTGTACAACTTTAGCGCTCTGCCACCAGACCAACGCCGCGTCCTTTGTCACCTTTATGCAAGGTGGGACGAGTACTTTGGCGGAATTGAGATTGACGCGCTGGCACACAGCGTTGGTATTGGAGAGCAATCTCTCAAGGCCTTACTCGAGGCGCTTGTAACCGAGGTGGAGTCGTACGATGCCGGGGCGGCGCCAGTCGACGACATCATCGGGCCCACCACCGACGATGTCCTCACCTTGATCACC
>JBAUDW010000268.1:0-3497 GCA_049678285.1 Phycisphaerae bacterium | reverse complement strand
CCTCGTCCACCACGCTCGGCTGCGGCGAATCACCCGGGTGCGTGTGCAACCAGATTCGCCCGAACTGCTCGGGCTTTCTGCCGGCGTCCACCTGGGAGTCAAAGAAGTCCGCCACAGCCCCATCGTCAAACGACACGCTCACCGAGGTAACCCTCTGCTCGACGGTGACAAACTCCTGGACAAGGAGGGGATCCTTGGCGTCCGTGACGCCAAAGCCGCCAACCTCTGTGTCGCTGCGGTCCCGGAAGTAGAGCAACTTGGCCCAGGCCGTCGGCGAGAATCGAAGCACCGGCGGCGGGGCCGATTCACGCCTGCGGCGCGGCGCCGCCTTCGACTCGGACCGGTTCGGCGACTGCTTGGGTGGGGTTTCGCTCTCCTGCTTGGCTGTTTTCGCGGCTTCCTTCTTCACTTCCTTCGTTTCGACTTGGGACTGGTTCATCGTCTTCCTCCTCTTCATGGCACGGGCACTGTTCTTCTTCCAGGCACGTGCAGCAAAGTTTCCGCCCGCAGCGCGGGCATGTGTCGAGACAACCCGGGCAGACCGACTCGTCGCAGACTGAGCAGATCTCAATACAGGTGCGGCAGACCGTCTCGTTGCAGCGGCTGCAATAGGATGAGCAGTCCTGGCAGAAGTCGTTCTCGCAGACCGAGCACCAGTAAACATCATCCTGCGAGACCGAGTAACCGCACTCGTGGCAGGCGATGCCGGACCACTCATCCAGCGAGACGTAGGGCGACTGGGGGTTGTAATTGGTGAGGACCGCCTGGACGAGGCTGAAAAAGTCGAAGATCCGGCCTGTAGCCAGGGCGGCATGGATCGCCGCTCCGCCGTCGCCGGCGCACAGTCCTCCGTTGCTGACGTGCGGGTGCGTGACGGCCTCGTTGGAGGACGCAGGATGGGGGTCCAGAGCCTCGATTGTGTAGGGCGTCCCCCTCGCTTCTCCCAGCCGTCGGATGTCGAGGCGGATCTCAAACGGCCCGAGGTACACGCCCTCCAGTTCGATCGCCTCGGTCGTGACGCTCAGGGTCTGTTCCTTGGTGTCGTAGGCGAGGTCGCCGAACTCGTCCTCGGCCTGCCGGAGGTCGAGGTAGATGTCTCTGAGCGACGGGCTCGCCCACGTTGCCGCCAGACGGGCGCGGTCGATGTCGGTCGCAACGTAGGGAACGTCGCGCGCCAGTTGTTCCGCCTCTTCCATGAGCGGTGCCAGGCCGCCAATCCAGCCGCGGCTGCGGCAGAGGGCCATGCGTCTCTTGAGGGCCTTCAGACGCCCCGCAAGGTCCAGAACCTCCGAGATCGCACGTTCCACCACCTCGATACGCGAGAGGTTGAGTTTCAATAGTTCGTTCTGAATGCGACAGGCCAGGCGCAGGAGCAATCTGTCCACTGGACGCTGTTTCATGATCAGTTCCTTTCTGCAAAATGACAGGGGCGCCGGCTCTCTACCACGAGCAGACGCCCCCTGTCTGATGGGCCTTGCGCTCAGGCGCGCCAGGCCGCTCCCTCGATCTTGACCGGCGTCATCGTGACGCGGTCGCCTTCCCGGAGGACATGGTCCTTCGGGACCGGCTGGCGGTTGACGCGGATGAGGACGTCATCGGGCTCGCGTTCTGGCATCTGCTTGCCGAAGAACTGCTCCACGGTCGTGCCCTCGGCGACCTCGACGTAATCCGCGAATCCGCCGCCATCGTTGTTGATGAATAGCACCTTCATGGTAAACCTCCTTACGTGTTTGGGTTCCTTGACCAGTTTACACTCCAATGAGTCATGTTACTTCAGCCAGTCTTCTTCACATTCACAACCTTGCTTTCTTTCTCAAGGCGGACTGCGCGCACGGATAGCGCTGTAGCACATTGTGGCCTCCTTTCATTCGATGGACCGTGAAGAGGGCAAAGGACAGGACTTCGGGTTGAACGCGAGACCGGATGGTTCCCGGGCTTCAGGCCAGCCGCATCGGCTGCCCGCAGCCTGGACAACAGGGCGGTCCGGACTTGGCGGTCTTCCTGTGCGTGCGATAGACGGCACGACGGCAGTCAAGGCACCGCCAGATCCCCAGGTGGGTCTCGCGAGGGCCGCCGGCCCGATCGGCAGCCTTGCTGGCTTCCTCGACGTGCTCCGCTTTTGCGCAGACGAGTGCCTGAAGAACAGCGTCCACATCTCTTCGGGCACGTTTCACGACGCGGATCGCGCCTTCGAGCGTGCCCTCGCCACCCTCGACGATCTCGGTAACAAGGAACTGAAAGAGCGTGTCTCCGAGACCGTCGTGCCGGACCTTCTCATACAGGACTTGCAGACTGCGGCAGTCCTGCTCGGGATCGAGAGGCAAAAGGTCGCTCTCCGGATAGGCATCATAGACGATGCGGGCGATATTCGGTTTGGGCGTTTTACGCATGGTGGGTCCTCCTCCTGGGCCGCAGCGCATCCACGAAGCGGATGAGCGCGAGCGGCTCTGTGCCCGTGGGAGCGATCAGCCGACGGACGGCATCGAGTTTCCGCGGGGCGTCCAGCGACTTGTTGTCCAGGACCTTGGCGATCACCTCGGCGTGCACCATGATGCGCCCCTCCTGGTCGGTCGGCATGATGATGGGCTCGCCCCGGCCGCGGTAGAAGACCGCCTCGGCGTTGTATTCGTAGAACGCATCCGAGTAGCGGTCGAACGGGATCCGGTGCTTGACCAGGAACGCTTCGAGGGCGTCGAACTGGCCGAAACTCGCCTCCGCATCATACAGGCTGACGACGGCCCCTTCACGGAACGCCTCCCGAAGAGATTCTTCGGTGGCGCAGTGAGAGCCGTAGTCCTCCAGGGACGCGCCATCGGCCACGATGACGCCGACGAGTTCTTTGAGCAGGGCCCTGGGAATCGGACCTCCGATGTGAATCTCAGCAGGAAAATGGTCTGACATGGGATGTTCCTCCTTTCTAAGGGTTGAAGTTGATGTGGTTTCGGCCTTCGGCCGCGATCACTCCGGCCTGGGGATGTATCTGGCGACGACCTCGGCGATCCGGCTCAGCGTGTCAGCGTCCCAAATTTTGTGAGGGCTGTAAAACTCTTCTGCGCCCCGCACATCCAGGTACAGGAGGTCGTGAATCTGCCGGATGGCAGGATGTACGGGCACGGGCCTACGTGGTGAAGCGCTGCGGTCAGCGGGCGGGAACCGTTTACGAATCTCCAGGAACACCTTCCTCGGAATGTGGGCCGTCTCAATGCGGACGTTGGTGTGCTTGACGTAAGCCGTCCACCAGACCTCGTCCTCGGCGGCCTGGACCGTGCGGCACTCCACCTCCTGGAAATCCTCCTCGTCGAACCCGGGGTCGGTGGTCAGGAGAATCGGCTCTCCTCGCGGAACGTCGGCTGCCGATTCGCCGTAGATGTCCTGCACGGTTTCCAGACGCAGGTTCCAGCGGAAGTAGGTTGGAGTCGCGTCCCAGAGTTCGATGCTGTAGAGGCTCTCCTCGGCCCGGTGCATTCGAGCGACCTCGCCCATGTACCACAGGAGGT
>JBAUDW010000267.1:0-11693 GCA_049678285.1 Phycisphaerae bacterium | reverse complement strand
CCCCTCGCTGGAGGTTCAGAGCGGGGCGAAAGCCCCGCTCTTTGTTTCGTGGGTGGGCCTGCGGGAAACCGGCCCGTCATCCGCCCGCGAGCGGGTCGGGCACGCCCGCCTCATGAAACGCTTCGGCCCGCCGCCGGCAACTCGCGCACGCGAGGCAGGGTCGATCCTCGCTCCGGTAACACGACCACGTCAGGGCGAACGGCGCCCCCAGTTCCGCGCCGAGCTGTACCACCTCCGCTTTCCCCAGCCGGATGAGCGGCGTTTCGACGCGAATCCGCGTCTCCGGCCGGGTGCCCAACTCGATGAGGCGCGCCGCCGCCTCGTAGAACGCCGGCCGGCAGTCCGGATAGCCCGGCGCGTCCTGCTCGACAGCCCCGATGACGACGGCCGAGGCGCCGATCGTTTCGGCCCAGGCGGTCGCGATGGCCAGCAGGTTGGCGTTGCGAAAGGGAACATAGGTGCTGGGGGCTTCGCCGGGAACATCGTCCTCGGGGACAGGGATCCGAGGGTCCGTCAGGCTGCTGCCGCCGAAGAGCCCCAGATACGGCGCTTCGGCGACGAACGTCCGCTCGGCCCGGAAGTGGTCGGCCAGTCGGCGAAAACAGGCCAGTTCCTTCGCCTCGGTCCGCTGGCCGTAGTTGACGTGCAGCATCGCCAGGCGGTATCGCCGGTCGGCCCACGCGGCCGCGACGCACGAATCCATCCCGCCGCTCGCCAGAACGACGGCCATCGGTTTCACAGGATCCATGCCCACCCCTACCCGTGAGGCACCGGCCAAGGCCGCCGGTTAACAACGAACCAAGACCTTGACGGCCTCGGGCCGGTCGGCCGCCCGCAGCGCCTGCGGCGCTTCCGCGAGCGGGAAGACGCCGGAGACGAGCAGCTCGACCTCGACTTCGCCGCGCGCCAGCATCGCCACGGCCTCGTCCATCGGGCCGCAGCGCGACCCGACGACCGTCACCTCATTGACGACGATCGGCGCCAGGTCGAGGCCCGCCGTGTCCGCCACGGTGCTCTTCAGAACGATGATTCCCCTCGGGCGAACGAACTTCATCGCCATCGCCAGACCGTCGGGCGAACCGGTGCATTCCACGACCACGCGCGCCGCCGACGACGGCCGCGCATCCTCCACCGGCACCGCCGGAATATCCAGCCGGCGCAACAGTTCCAGTTTTGCCTCCGACTTGCCGACCACTTCCGGGCGCAGGCCCCACGCCCGCAGGACTCGGGCCACCAGTTGACCCAGGCGCCCGTCGCCCAGGACGACCACCGCTTCGCCCGTCGCAAACTGGACCTGGCGGCCGATCTGGATGGCGGCAGCCAGCGGCTCGGCGAAAACCGCCCGCTCGTCCGAAACGACGTCGGGAACCGGCACGAGGTTCGCCTCGGGCAGGGCAAAGCGTTCGGCCAAGGCGCCGTCGCGACCGGCGATGCCCAGCGTCGTGCGGTCCCGGCAATGGGTCGGCAGGCCGGCGCGGCACAGGTCGCACCGGCCGCACACGCAGTTGATGCCGCCGACGACCCGCTTCCCCTCGTATCTCCCGCCGAGCGCCGTCCCGACGAACTCGTGGCCGAGGACGCCGCGGAACCCCATGTACCCTTTGACGATCTCCAGGTCGGTGCGGCAGATGCCCGCCAGGCGAGTCCGGATGAGCACGTCGCCTTCGCCCGGCACGGGCTCCGGGTAGGACCGATCCAGGCGCACTTCGCGGCCGTCAAAGACACAGGCGATCAAAGGTCTCTCCCCGGCAAGGCGGCGGGCCGAACGCTACTCCAACTCGCTTTCGCGGACGTCCTTTTCGAACAAGCCCTTGAAGAAGTCCCCGAGGCCTTTAGTGATCTTGGGGCGCTGGCTCTGTCCCTTCGGCAAGGGCGGCGGCCGGCCGTGACGCGCGAACGGATCCTCCGCCGATGCCAGGAACGGATCCCAGGCGGCGGGCTCTCGCGGCAAGTCCTGGCCGGTCATGTACCGCAGGCTCTCCCAGCATTTCTGGACCTCGGCGATGTCCGGTTTTCCGAGGCCGTTGACAAGGGTCTCGGCCGCGGAACGGTCCTTGAAGTTTCGGAGCGCGTCCTCGGCGGCCAATCGGACGTCGACGGAAGCGTCGCCTTGCATCGCCTCGATGAGGACCGGCACGGCATCGGGGACGGCCTGTCGGCCGAGCGCCCCGGCCGCGTCCGAACGGACGTACGGGTTCTCGTCCTTCGCGAGAACCTCGGCGAGCGTTTCGAGGACCCCTTCGCCCTTGACACCGCCGAGCGCCTGGACTGCCGCCGACCGGACCATCGCGTCGCGGTCCTTTTGCACCACCAGGCAAAGGAGACGGACCAGCGACGGGACGGTTTCCATTTTGCCGCTCTTCGCGACGGCCTCGACCGCCTTGCGGCGTACGTCGGGGTTTTCGCTTTCGAGTTCGACGACGCGCGCACCCAGGGGCCGAGGAAAGAGCCTCGCGATCGGCCCCATGGACGGGTCGACCGTGCATCCGCTCGCCGCCGCGAGCCACAGCATCGCCAGCGAGAGGAGTCGGCGTCTCATGGCTCGCCCTCCGCCCGTGCCGGCACCTTCGGCTCGGCGAAAAAATCTTCCGGCGTAACGAGGGTGACGGAGGGGAGTGGTTCGCCGAGAAAACGCCGACCCACTTCTCGGAACCGGTCCGGATGGTCGCTGACGAAGCACCGGAGCGAGCCGGCTCCGTCGGGCGCCAGCAGCCGCGCGGCACCAAGTTCGGCGGCCACTTCGTCGGCGACGGCCTCGGCCGAGTCCACCAGCGCCACCGAGGGCCCGATCGCCTCGGCAATGGCTTCCTTCAGGAGCGGGTAGTGCGTGCAGCCGAGCACCACGACCCCGACGCCCGCCTCGCGCAGGGGAGCCAGGTACTCCGCCACCACCGCCCGGACGACGAGGTCGCCCGAGGCCCGGCCCTCTTCCGCCAGAGGCACGAGCAGGGGGCAGGCTTTCTCCACAAGGGCGGCGGACGCGTCGAGCCGATGGATCGCCTCCCGGTAGGCTCCGCTGGCGATGGTGCCCTCGGTGCCGAGGACGCCGATCGGCCGGCCTCCGCAGGCGGCGACGGCGGCCCGCGCGCCCGGCTCGATGACGCCGCACAGCGGCTGGGCGAACCGCTGCCGCAGGGCCGGCAGCGCGGCCGCGCTGGCCGTGTTGCACGCCACCACGATGAACTTCGGATCGAACCGGGCGAGGAACTCCGCGTCCTCGACGGCGAAACGGGTCACCGTCCGTCCGCTCTTGATGCCGTACGGGACGCGGGCGGTGTCGCCGAAATAGACGATGGGCTCGGCGGGGAGTCGCCGGCGTATCGCCCGAACGACCGTGAGGCCGCCCAGGCCCGAATCGAAAATTCCGACAGGTCGCCTCATGCCGGCGGCCCCCGATGCCGATATAGGCCCCGAAACCGCCGCCATCATAGGCCTCCGGGCGAATAAATCAAGCGGCGGTCCGGGGGCCATGGCGGCCCTCGAAAAAGTGATTTCGGCCGCCGAGCCTTGACGCGCGGCGGGCGACGCCATATACTCCCCTGCTCGACCGGGAGAATTGGGCGCGTTATGCCAAAGGGAACCCCAGCGATGCGGGCCAAGGAACTGGGGCAGTTCAAACAACTGCTCCTCGAGAAGCGCCGTCTGCTGGTCGGGGACGTCAGCTCCCTGGAGCGTGCGGCCCTTCAACAGAACCGCCAGGACGCCGCCGGCGACCTTTCGAAGATGCCCCTGGACATGGCCGATATCGGGTCCGACAACTACGAGCAGGAGTTCACGATGGGGCTGATTGAGACCGAGCAGGCCACCCTCCGCGAGATCGACGAGGCCCTGGAGCGAATCGAGAACCGGCAGTACGGCAAATGCCTTGCCTGCGGGCGCCCCATCGCGAAAGCCCGCATCAAAGCCAAGCCCCACGCCAAACTCTGCATCGAATGCCGACGCCAGGAAGAAAAAGGCGCGCTCTAACCGACCGCGCCAGCCACGCGCGTCTCTGGCTGACCGCCTTCGCAGGCGTGCTGCTCGACCTGCTCAGCAAGTCCCTCGCCTGGCAGCGCCTGGGCGCCCCCGCCGAGGCGGCCGCCAGGGGCGAACCCCACGAACTTCTCCCCGGCTGGCTCCGCCTCGTCACCAGCCGCAACCCCGGCATCGTGTTCGGCATCAACCCGGCCGAGGATTTTTCACTGGGGGTGACGGGGGGCCGCGCCGTGACGATTCTGTTGACGCTGGCGACCTGCGCCCTGATTTTTTACGTCTTCGCGCGCTCCCGGCCCGACCAGAAGTTTATGCACGCTTGGTGCGCGCTCGTGCTGGCCGGCGCGGTCGGGAACCTTTACGACCGGCTCGCCTTCGGCTACGTGCGCGACTTCATTCAGATCACCAAGCAGGTTTCCTTGGGCGGGTGGACCTTCGGCTGGCCGTACATCTTCAACGTGGCCGACGTGTACCTGGTCGCGGGCGTCCTGGCGATCGCTTTGGTCTACCTTTTTACCGGCGACGCGGAGGAAGCGAAAACGCCTCGCGCGAAGACCCGGCAGGAGCGCTGACGTGGATCCCCGCAGCCGCGACGAGCGGTTCATGCGCCGAGCGTTGGACCTGGCGCCGGGCGGTTTGGGCCGCGTCGCGCCGAACCCCATGGTCGGCGCCGTCGTCGTCCAGGGCGACCGTGTCGTCGGCGAAGGGTTTCACGCCCGCTTCGGCGGGCCGCACGCCGAGGTCACCGCCCTCGCACAGGCCGGGACCGAAGCCCGCGGGGCGCAACTCTTCGTCACACTCGAACCCTGCTGCCACCGCGGCAAGACGCCGCCCTGCACCGACGCAATTCTGGCGGCGGGGGTCCGCCGCGTCGTGGCGGCGGTGGGCGACCCCTTCCCGGAGGCGCGCGGGCGCGGGTTTGCGATCCTGAAGCAGGCGGGCCTCGAGGTCGAGGTCGGGGTTCTGGAGACGGAGGCCCGCCGCCTGAACGCCGCCTACTTCAAGCGTCAGGCGACCGGCCTGCCGCTCGTCATCGCCAAGTGGGCGATGACGCTCGACGGGCGTCTGGCAACGGCCTCCGGCGAGAGCCGATGGATCTCCTCCGAAGCCGCCCGGCGCCGCGTCCACGAACTCCGCCGAATCGTCGACGCCGTCCTCGTCGGCGCGCGAACGGCGCGGATCGACGAGCCCCGCCTGACCGTCCGCCACGTCGAGCCCCTGGCGGAGCGCGGCCAACCGGCGCGCGTCATCCTCGACGCGGCGCTCTCGCTGGACCCGGACCGCGAACCGGTCCGGAGCGCGGCCGAGGTTCCCGTGCTTATTTACACGACAGACGACGGCCTGCGGAGCGAAGCCGAGCGGGCGGACGCACTTCGCCGCGCCGGCGCCGTGCTGATTGCCGCGCCGAAGGCCCCTGGCGGCATCTCGCCCGAAGCGGTTCTCAAGGACCTGGGCGCGCGGGGCATGTCCCGCGTGCTCGTGGAAGGCGGCGCCAGGATTCTCGGCTCGTTCTTTTCGGCCGGTCTTGTGGACCGGGTCCTGGTCTTCGTCAGCCCGAGGATCCTGGGGTCCGCGGGGGCTTTGGGTCCCGTCGCGGGTCCCGGCGCGCCGGGCCTCACCCTCGCTGAAGCGGTGGCGGTTCAGGACGCGACGTTCTCGCAAGCGGGTCCGGACCTGGTGATTGAGGGGCGCGTCGGGGAGTTTTAGAGCCTATCCGAATAACCAAGTCGTCACGAGGCCGAGCGAGAAGGCCTAGGCCAAGGCGGCAGGCCCCAAACGCCCGGAGGCGTGGCCTTGTGCCACGTCGAGGACGTTTGGGGCCGACAACACAGGCCTCGGCCTTCGCAGCCGGCCGCAGTAGAGCCGGTTATTCGGATAGGCTCTTAGGCGGCGGGCGTTCAGGGCCGGCCGGTGCGGCCCTGGAGTTCGAGAAGGCGTGCGGCCCGCTCTTCGTCGCTCAGGCTGGCGAGGACGGCCTTGTCCTGGGGACTGAGGCGATTGAGGAACTCCTCGAGGTCCTTGGCCCGCTGGCGCAGGAGCGCCTGGCGTTCGGCGGGCAGGGTCCGGAATCCCTTGTACCGCTCGATGAGCCTATCCTGTTCCTCCGGGTTGAGGGCCGTCAGGCGCCAGTATCGCTCGAAGAACACCTGGCGTTCGGGCTCGGCGAGGGCGTTCCACTGCATGCCGTTGTTGCGCGTCTCGCGGGGATCCAGGTCCAGACGGTTGTCGAGGTCGAGGACCGCGCCGGGCTGAAAGGTTTTCGCGCCCCGCTTGGTTTGCTTGAGTTTGGCCGGCTCGCCGCCGCCCAGACGCACGTCTCCGACGAGCACCTTCGGGGCGAAAATGACGGCCACGGCGCCGCACAGAACGGCCGTCCCGACGCAGACGGCCAGGAGGCGCATGCGCCGGCGGCGATGGAGCATCCGCACGAGTTGTTCGCGGCGCGCGTCCACGGCCTAGGTCCCTTCCTGCGGGCGGGGGGCCGACGCCAGCCGTTCCATGGCCTCGACGAGCCCCACTTCGTCCAGCAGTTCCGCGTCTTCCAGGAACGTCAGATGGCGGCTAATCTCGCGTTCGATCGGACTGGCGGGTTCGGCCGGTAGGCTGATCCAGCGCGTTCCGACAAACCAGACGAGCAGGCCGGCGGCCAAGCCCGTCACGGCCGCCAGTATCTGCCGGCGCAGCCGATGCGGCCGCAGGCGCGCCTCCAGACGCTCCAGTTCCTTCTCCTCGACGATCCGGGCCATCATCCGGGACGTGAACCCCGTGGCGGCGGGCGGGGCCCCCGCCTCGTCCAGCAGATCCCAGGCGCCTTCGAGGAGTTCGGCCCTGGCGGCACAGGATTCGCAGTGCGCCAGATGGCGGCGCACCGCCGCCGCCGTGGACGGCTTCAGTTCGCCGTCCAGATAGGCGGGCAGGACGCCCTTCACCCAGTTGCATACCCCCGAAGCCATGCGTGGACTCGCTGGTTTTCGTCCAATGGCTTAAACACAGGGCGGGAAGGAATGTTCCGGAAAAACAGGGGGGGCTAGGAACCGAGCCGCTGGAGGTTGCGCCCGGTCCGCACGTAAAGCAGGAGCCGCTCCTTCAGATTCTCACGGGCCCGGGCCAGGAGACTCTTGACGGCCATGGTGCTGCACCCCAGCGTGCGGGCGATGTCGGCGTAACTGAGGCCCTCGTACTTGTTGAGGACGACGGCGATCTGCTCTTTCTCTGGAAGTTCGCTGATGGCTTCCCGGACCTTCTGTTCGAGTTCCGACCGGCCCATCCGATGGTCCGGGGCGGGCACCTCCGGGTCGGGAACCGTAAAGGGCCCCCGGTCCTCGCCGCTCAATTGCCCGATGGAGATGTCGTCGCGGCGACGGGCGCGGTCGCGCAGGGCGTTGAGGCTGACGTTGGCGGCGATGCGGAACATCCACGTCGAGAACTTCGCCGTCGGTCGATACGTGCGCCGCGCCCGGTAGATCCGCAGGAAAACTTCCTGGGCGAGGTCCTCGGCTTCAGCGCGGCTCCCGACGAAGCGATACGCCAGACCGATGACCCGTGAGTGATTGCGCTCGATGAGTTCCTGAAAGGCCGGTTCGTCGCCCCGCTGAAACGCCAGCATCAGTTGGGCGTCGTAATCCTGGGCGGCCGCCTGCGTCTGAGCCAGGCTCCGGGCTTCAAACCCGTTTGCCGCAACCGCTATAGCCTTGGCCATGACGCGTGTCCCCATTGCGGCGGCAAAAGGCCCGCAACCGCAGGTTCGCCCCCTCGTCCACATTGCCCTTGTCTAACATTATTACGAATAACTCCCGCATTTCAACCAAGAAAATCCGCGAGCCGCTGCAACCGTCGCCAGCCGGCCCTTTCCCCTTGCGTCCTGGAGCCTCCAGCCCGCGGTTCCTCCAGCGAATAGACGATCCTCAAGGCCTCCTTATTGGCTCCCTCTTTGGCTCAAGTTCGCCCCTGAGACCGCTCGATACCGTCTCCAGAGCGAGGAAAACCGCATGCCGCAAACCGCAAATAAAAGCGCTCCTGCCCTCTACCGCATCGGTGAAGCGGCCAAAATGGCCGGCGTCTCGCGCCAGGTCGTCAGCACCTATTGCATGCTGGGCCTGCTGACAGAGGTCGCCCGGATGCCGGGCGGCCAGCGGCTCTTCGACGACGCCACCGTCCGCCGCATCCAACTCATCCAGGACCTGAAACACCGCTACACCCTCCGCGAGATCCGCGAGATCTTCCTCCGCGACCGATTCTAAAGAGGATCCCGCTCTCGGCCTCCGCTCAGGCGCAGGCGAACCAGGTTCAGCGCGTAACCCGCCCCACGCGCGCGGATGGTCGCGCGGTCGCCGGCAAATAATTCCCCGGCCGCCTGGGTCCCCGCTCCGTCGGTCACAGCGAACCAGATGGTGCCGACCGGTTTATCCGGCGTCCCGCCGGAGGGCCCCGCCATGCCTGTCACCGCCACGCCGACATCAGCGCCCGACCCCGCGCGGACGCCTTCGGCCATCGCACGGACCACGGGCTCGCTCACGGCCCCGTGCGCGGCGATGAGTTTCTCCGGCACGCCGAGAAGGCGGACCTTCGAGGCGTTCGAGTACGCCACGATGCCTTCGACGAGATGCCCCGACATGCCGGGGACGTTGACGAGCCTGGCCGCCACGAGGCCGCCGGTGCACGATTCGGCGACGGCCAGGGTCGCGCCGCGCTGTGCGAGGATCGCGGCGACGGCGTCTTCCATCCCGTCGGCGCCCTCGCCGAAGACCACCGCCCCGAGGCGGCGTTTCACCTCCGCTGCGTCCGCCTCGAGCAGGCGATCCACCTCGTCCGCGGAACCGCTCGCGTGAATGTGAACGTCAATGACGCCTGAGTGCGCGGCCGTGGCCACGCGCGGCCGGCGGCCCGGCGCCATCAGGTCCGCCAGCCGCTCGCCTACCACCGACTCGGGGCTCCCGAACGTCCGGACCGTCCGGACCTTCACGACGCGCCCCGCACCGCCCTGCTTCAAGCGAGGCAGAACCTCGTCTTCGAGCATCCGGCGCATCTCGACGGGAACGCCTGGCAGGCAGAAGACTCGCGCCTTGCCCAAGCGGACCAGAATGCCCGGCGCCGTGCCCATCGGATTCGGCAGGGTTTCGGCACCCTGCGGAAGCATGGCCTGTCGGCGGTTGGACTCCGAGAGTTTCCGGCTGCGCGACGCCGACCAGGCTTCGAGCATCGCGAGCGCCTCGGCGCTGGTGTCGAGCGGCACGCCGATCGCCTGCGCCAGGCCGTCGCGCGTCAAGTCGTCCGGCGTGGGTCCGAGGCCGCCGGTCGCGATCACCAGGTCGGCATCGCCCGCGGCCGCGACGAATCCGACGGCGATCTCCGCCACGTCGTCGCCCAGCGTCTCGTGACGGACCACCGCGACGCCCAGCGACCCGAGCGTCCTCGCGATCGCGGCCGCGTGCGTGTCCGGCGCGAGGCCCGTCACCAGTTCACTTCCGATGCTGAGGATGACGGCCCGCACGCGCGTCCCCCGATCTATCGGCTGAAGTGGAAGTGGACGACGTCGCCCTCGCGGACGACGAAGTCGCGGCCCTCGACCAGGAAGTGGCCCTCGGCCCGGGCCTGCTTCAGGCTGCCGGCGCGGCGAAGGTCCTCATAGGCCACCACCTCCGCGCGGATGAACCCGCTGGCCATGTCGGTGTGCACCTCGGCGGCGGCCTGGACGGCCGTCGTGCCGCGCGGCACGCTTCGGGCCGCCACCTCCTTAGAGCCGCACGTGAAGAACGTGATCCGGTCCAGCGTCTCGCAGACGCCGCGGAGGACCTCCGGCGTATGAAACCGCTTCAGGCCCATTTCCTCGAGAAAGGCCTGCCGCTCCTGCGGCGCGAGGGCTCCGATCTCCGCCTCGAGCGACGCCGAGAGGGCCCGCAGCGGTCGGCCGAGGTCCGCGTACTCGGCGGCGACGGCCTCGGGGTCCCCCGCCCGGTCTTCCGCCACATTCAGGACCGCCAGGACGGGTTTCTCGGTCAGGAAGGCAAAGCCACGGAGCATCGCGCGCTCCGCCTCGCCTGCGATGGCCTCGTGCAGCGGCCGCTCGCTCTCAAGGGCCTGCCGGCACCGCGCGAGCAACTCCAGTTCCCGCCGATGGGCGTCGCGCTCGGGCGTCGGCTTCTGGACCTGTTTTTCGAGTTTCTCGATCCGCCGGACCGTCACGTCCAGGTCGGCCAGGGCCAACTCGCTGAACAAGACGTCCCGGTCGCCGCGCGGGTCCACCCGGCCGAGGAGATGCGGGACGCGGTCGCCGGCGAACGCGCGAAGCACGTAAACCAGGGCATCCGCCTGTCGCAGGCGGTCCATGATGGCCGTGTTCTGCGCCGCGAGTTCCGGCCGGCCGGGCGCAAGGCCCGGCAGGTCGACGAACTCGATGTGGACTCGCGTCTGCTTGGGGGCGCCGTAGAGTTCGGCCAGCCACGGGAGCCGATCGTCCGGCACCGCGACGCTCGCCCGGTTCGGATGGTCGGGGCGGGCGGGGTGGGCGCCGGAGTCCACCGCCCCTTCCGAGAGGGCGTCGAAGAGACAGGTCTTGCCGGAGGCCGGCAACCCGGCGAGGGCGACGTTCACCGAAGCGTTTCTCCTTCGGGCGGCGACCCGGAGCCGTCGGCCCGCTCGAAGGCTTCCTGAATCTGGTTCAGAATCCGCAGGAGGGCCGACAAGTCCTTGTCGGAAAGCGAGCGAAGCGCGTCCACCGTGGCCAGGATCTTCGCCCGGCGGTAGGCTTCGACCGCGCGGCGACCCCGGGCCGTGATCGCCACGTCGATTTTCCGCTTGTCCTTCGCGTTGATGGAACAGACGACGAGTTTCTCGTCGTAGCGATGCTCGAGGGCTTTGATGATGCGCGACATCTGGGCGGGAAGGACGCCGACCTCTCGCCTCAGTTCGCCCACGGAAAGACAATCCGCGCCTTCGAGCGCCGCCAGGGCGAGGAACTCCGACTCCGACAAATCGTACCCGCCCTTCAACTTCTCGCGCTGCGAGCCGATCCACGTCCGAACGGTCAGGGCGAAGATCCGCCGGGCGAGACTCTCAATGGCCTGCTCGCGGTCCCTCACGTTTGGCTCCGGTCGCCGAAGCGAATCTCGGGCCGCTCTTCCGGTCAGGACCGGCTCGGCGGGGCGGCCGGCGAAAGGGTCGCGAGGGAAACGGTTCAGCCGACCGGCACGCCGGGCGATTCCGTCGGCCTCACCGTGGCCGCGGCGCGTCGGACCGGGTCGGCTGGATTCGCCTATCGACCGCGGGGAAGGCCGGTTTGCCGGCCGGCTTCTGAATGCGATCGCGCATCCGGCGACCCACCTTGAACTTGACCGTCCGCTTGCTCGGCACCTCAACGCGCTCGAGCGTTCGGGGGTTCTGGGCGATCCGCGGCTTGCGTTCACGGACCGTGAAGACGCCGAAGTCGCGGAACTCCAGGCGGTTGCCCTTGGCCAGTTCGCTGACGACCTCGTCCAGGAATCGCTGCACCAGGTTCTTGATGAGAACCCGCTTGTTCCCGGTGGCGTCTGCGACGCGGTCCGTCAGTTGCTTTTTCGTCACCGTATCCATGGGCACCTCCCACCTCGCAATAGTGTTCCCTTCAGATGCCCGCGTTCCACAGCCGTCCCACCCTTCAGCGGATTCGGGCGAATCGAAACGGCGCCTCCCGTCCCGCGAGAATTGACGGCTTCGTACCCTAGGCCGCCGCCGGCCTTCTGGCA
>JBAUDW010000266.1:0-24353 GCA_049678285.1 Phycisphaerae bacterium | reverse complement strand
GGCCGGTGCGGCGGGCGCAGGGGGCGGTGAGGCCGGCGGGGCAGGCGCCGTGGGCGATTCCGCGGCCGGTCCCGGCGCGCCGGGATTCGGCCGGACGCTCAGACCCATCTGGAGGCGGTCGCCCGCCTCGAGCGTAATCAGGACATTCTCGTAGAAGGTCATCGTGTCGATGCGGCGAGTCTTGCGGTCCAGGAGCATCTTCATTCGCCGCGCCGTCAGGTCCATCTCGCGGCCGACCATGACCACGGGCCCGTCGGTCGCCAACTCGTAGGTCTCGTTGTCGAACGTCAGGTCCTCCAGACCGACGAGGATGTCGTCGGAAAGGTCGTCGTAGGTGCCGCGGTCGTGGATCAGGATGGCGTTGCCCCAGAGGCGTCCCGACTCGATGCTGGAGATGTCGGTGACGGCGCCCTTCGTGACGGCGTGGGCGTAGTCGGCCGAGAGGGTGATGACCTCGCCGCTGCGCGAGAAGAAACGGATGCGCGGACGGGTGATGTCGGAGGTGTTCTTCTCCCTGTGGACGATCTTTACGGCGAGGAATTGCATCTCGAGCCGGCCGTCGCGGTCCTTGCGGATGAGATTGACGTTCGTGGAGACTTCGTGTCCGGTCCCGTCGCCGGTTTCCACTTCCGCGCCGCCGCCGGCGGGTTTCTGAAGCGCCTCGCCCGACACGTCCGGCCCTTGAGCCAGAAAAGCCGCCTCCCATTCCCTGTACCAATGGCGCAGGACCATGAAGACAAAGACCGCCGCCAGGAAAGGCAGCACGACGAGCATGACGCGGCGGAAGGTCACGGCCCGGTCCTCCACGGGTGGCGGGGTGGCGGCAGGTCGCCGGGCAGCCGCTCGGCGTAGCGCCGCGTGACACCGGCCCAGAGGCCCTGGTACTCGAGGATGAGTTCCACCGTTTCGCGGATGGCCCCCGCGCCGCCGCGCGACCGCGCGACGTAGTGAGCGATGCGTCTCGCCTCGGCGACGGCGTCGGCGGTGGCCACTGCGAAGCCGGCCCGCGCGAGGATCGGCAGGTCCGGCAAATCATCGCCGATGTAGCAGACGTTCTCGGCCTTTCGGCGAAACCGCTTGAGGATCTTCTCGAAGACCGGCAACTTGTCTTTCGCGCCTTCGTAAACGGCGGCAACGCCCAGTTCCTCGGCGCGGCGGCGAAGGGCGGGCGACTCCCGGCCGGTAAGGATCGCCGCCTCGTGCCCCGCCCGCAGCCAGTACTTCACGCCCTGCCCGTCCCGGACGTGGAACGCTTTCGTCTCCGTCCCGCGCGCGTCGTACACGATCCGCCCGTCCGTCATGACGCCGTCCACGTCCAGCACCAGAAGATTTATCCGTTCGAGCATCCGCCGCTCCTGATTCCACAACGTTATCTCAACGCAGAGAGCGCAGAGACCGCAGAGCAACTACTCCTTAAAATGGTTAACGACGCGGCAAATCCCATCCTTCAAAACCCGCACGTTGAAATTGATCAGCAACCCGACCTCGCACCCCGACAGCCTGAGGTACGAAAGCAACTGGACCTCGTGGATGCGCTCGATGCGGTTCACGGCCTTCAGTTCAACGGGCACACATTCCTCCACGAGCAGGTCCAGCCTATATCCGCAATCCAGGTTCACGCCGGCGTACTTGACCGGCATCGCTTTCTGGCGCTCGACCTTTAGCCTCGCTGCGCGAGTTCATGGACCAGGCACGCTTCATACGCGGACTCGAGCAAGCCCGGCCCCAGTGCGCGATGAACCGCCATCGCAGCCCCGACCTCACGCGGTTTTGTTTTCATCTTAACTTTATGACATCTGTTCTCTGCGTTCTCTGCGTTCTCTGCGTTGAAGAACACAGCGTAGTAGTACTAGAGTCCGATTCCCTCGGCAAAGAGGTCTTGGACATCGACGAGCCCGACGAGGCGGCCTTTGGTATCGACGACGGGAATTTCCTCGATGAAGTAGCGGTTCACCAGGGCGATGGCCTCGGCGGCGCTCGCGCCGGCGCGGACGAACTTCGGCCGGGGGGTCATCACGTCGCAAATCGGCCGGTCGAGCGCGTCCTCGCGCCCGGCTTCGAGGAGCCGGCGAAGGTCCGCGTCGGTGAAGACTCCGGCGAGGCGCCCGCGCGCGTCGGTGACGACGATGGCGCCGCTTCGGCGGCGCATCTTGCGGAGTTGGGCGAGGGCCTCGCGCAAGGTCAGGCGGTCGCGGACGGCCGGCAGGTCCTCGCCCTTGCGCATGACGGTCTCAACCATGAGCAGGTGCCGGCCCAGGCTCCCGCCGGGATGGTACAGGGCGAACTCCTCGCGCGTGAACTGGCCGGCCTCCTGACGCATCTTGAGGACCGCCAGGGCCAGGGCGTCGCCGAGGGCCAGCATCGCGGTGGTCGTCGCGCTGGGCGCGAGACCCATGGGGCAGACCTCGTCGATCCGGCCCATCCAGAGCATCGCCTTCGCCTTGCGGGCGAGCGTGGACTCGCGGTTGCCGGTCATCGCGACGACCGGGACCTTCATCTTCTCCAGTTGCCCCAGGAGGCGCGTGACCTCGGCCGTCTCACCGCCGTACGAGAGGATCAGCGCGACGTCTCTCGGGCGGACGCGGCCCAGGTCGCCGTGGACGGCCTCGGCGGCGTGGAGAAAATGGCTGCCCGTGCCGGTGCTGGCCAGCGTCGCCGAGATCTTCTGGGCGATGATGCCGGCCTTCCCGATGCCGCTCGTCACGACGTTGCCCTTGCAGGCGTAGAGCATGCGTGCGGCCTGCTGGAAGGCGTCGCCGAGACGCTCGACGAGGCTGCGGATGGCGTCGGCCTCGGCCTCCAGGACGTGCTTGGCGTAGGCGAGGTCCACCGCGGGCGCGGGGGCGCCCGCCCGGCCGCTGGTTTTGCGTTTGGCCATACGAACACCCTCTCGGAGGCACCGTTCGGGTTTCCAGTGTAAGGCGGGCGGCGGGCGGCTGCAAGCCTTCTCCGAGGGCGGGAAAATACGCCGGGCGTATTCCCCCGTCTGGAAGTGGTTTCAAACCCGTCACGCACCGTTTGCAAGCAAACGGTGGCACCCGCTTGTTGGGGGGAGGGCCTAATCCTGGGTGCCACGGATTGCTCGCAATCCGTGCCCCCAAGGTTTTGAAACCACTTCTAGGGTCGGCCTCCTCGCCGGCGGGAGACATCCTGGAGGAACATCTTCTCGCGCGGGGTGAGGCTGTCGATCCCCTCCTCGTGGATTTTGCGGAGGATGCGGTCCACTTCGGCCTCGTCCTTGGCCTCTTCCTTGGTCTCTTCCTTGGCCTCTCGTCCCCGGCTCTGTGAGGTATGTTGGCTCCCGGCCGGGCCTTTGTGATACCGCCACCAGGCGGCGACGCGATCGCCGAACTTCATCCAGACGAAACCGACCCCCAGGCCGCCCAAGTGTGCGGCATGAGCGACATTGTCCACCAAGCCCAGGGTCAGGGCCTGCCAGGCATACACCGACTCGAGGATGAAGTATCCAAGGGCAAACCAGCGGGCTTCAACCCGAAGCGGGAAGAAGAAAATGAAAACATAAAGTTCCTGACGCGGATGCAGAACCGCGAACGCCATCAGGACGCCCATCACGCTGCCGGATGCCCCGACGGTCGCGTGGTCCAGAACCGCCGGACCATACCAGCGCGTCATCAGGACGTTGAACGCCACCTGGCAAAGACCGCCCACCACACCGCTCAAAAGATACAGGTAACAAAACCGCTTTCTTCCAAGCCCTTGTTCAATGTGCCTCCCGAGCATCCATAGAATAAGCATGTTGATGCCAATATGCCAAAAACCACCGTGCAGGAACTGGTACGTTACCAGACGCCATAGTTGGAGCCTCGCAAGGCTGTTGACGCTCAAAGCCCCCAGCGGCAGGATAATCCCGTATCCCGTGGCCCAGTCCAGGACATAGACCGCCACCGTCACGAGCACAAGGATGCCGACCGCCGACCATCGGCGCGGCCGTCGGCTGAAGAAACCTCTCGCACTCCCCGGAGGCGGCGGCTCGTTCCACGTCCTGTGCCAGGCCATCAGCCGTCTCCCCTGCGGAAATGGTCCCAGAAAAGCAGGCCCGCCACCGTCTTGGCGTCCGTGATCCGCCCGTCACGAACCATCGCCAGCGCCTCCTCGACCGGCAGGATGAGGTTCTCAATCTGCTCGCCGGCCTCGCGCTTCGCCTCGCCGGGCGCCAGGTCCTCGGCCAGGAAGATTTCCAGCCGCTCCGACAGGACACCGGGACTGGGGTGAATCACCAGGAGCGGCTCGAGGCGGCCCGCGCGGTAGCCGGTCTCCTCGGCAAGTTCCCTGGCGGCACAGGCCCGGGGCTCCTCGCCCTCGTCGAGCGTCCCGGCCGGCAGTTCAATCACTTCTCGCCCCAGCGCGTAGCGCCAGTTCTTTTCCAGGAGGACGCGTCCCGGCTCGGGAAACGCGAGGATCGCCACGCTCCCGCCGTGGACGATGACCTCGCGCGTCGTCTCGCGCCCGTCGGCGGCGCGGACGTGATGGACCTCGAGCGCGACCTTTCGGCCGGAGAAAATCTGCTCGCGCTTCAGAATCCGGGGCCGCTCACCCATCCGCCCACTGTCTCCCCTAGGTTGGGGGATTATAGGCATTGTCGGGCCGGCGTGCAACCTTGGAGACGGCCGGGGTTGGGCACTGGGCATTGGGCAACAGACATCGGGGTGCGGGCCGTGTGAGCGGCGAACGTTCTTCGAGCCGCGAGCGCCGTTCGAGCCGCACGCTTACTCGCGGCGACCTACCGCCAGGGCGGGACTCCCAGATGCGGCACATGCCCCCGCCACAACCGTTTTCCTGTTGACGGCGCCTTGCGAGCGCGGGATGCTGCAGACGTCGGGTCACCTCACATCTTCATAAGGGGGATACGCCATGGCCGGCCGTACCCTATTTGTGCCAGTAGTCCTGACCCTTGCCCTCGTGGCGCTGGCCGCCTTGGGCGCCACTATTCACATGGCCGAGGCCCCAGCGCCGCCGGCCTTCGTGGCCCACATCCGCGACGTCCTCGACGGGGACTCGCTGGTCGGGGCCGTTTCGAGGCGCGAGGTCGAGATGCGGCTCTTCGACGTCAACTGCCCCGAGTACGATACGCCTGAGGGCGAAAGGGCCAAGCAGGGCACCCGCCGCGCCGTGCTTGGACGCAAGGTCTGGGTCTTCCCCACGGGCCGGCGCGCAAAGGATGCCTACGGCCGGCTGCTCGTGCGCATCTGGACCAAGGAGAATGGGTGGCTTTCGGACCGCCTCCTTCGGGAGGGCCTTGCCCGCCGCTACACCGATCCCGACAACCCCTCGCGCGGCTTCGAAGATCCGGCCAAGTGGCCCACCCGGCCGCCCCCGCCTCTCCCGCCCGGCACCCCGCCGCCCGACCCGACGGTCTATGTGACGCCCAGCGGCACGAAGTACCACACCGCGGCCTGCCGCTACGCGACGGAAGACGCCACGGCAATGAAGCGCTCCGAGGCCGAGGCGAAGGAGTACGCGCCCTGCAAGGTGTGTGACGCGGGACAGTGAGGGCAGTCCTGAGGCCCACGGCACCAGGCATAGGCCAGTAGGTGCGAGCCGCGAGCGTCAGCTCGCGGTGGCGCCTTCACCTCGAGACCCCTCAAGCGCGCGGTGCCACACCCCCGAGTGGCGCACGCAAGGTCGCCGGATTTCGCTTGACCCGGCCCGCCGCAACCCCCACCGATGCAGCGGCTAACAGAGAGTGATTGGACTCGCCGCCGCCATGCAACCTTGAGGCCGTCGGCCAGGCCACAAATAGGCTTGTCCGGCATCCGGAGCCGCTTATAATGCTCCCGTTTGACGCGAGGACACCCATGAAAACAGCGTATCGAACGCACACCTGCGGCGAGTTGACGCGAGAGCACGCCGGCCAGACCGTCCGCCTCGCCGGTTGGGTCGATTCGAGCCGGGACCACGGCGGCCTCATCTTCATCGACCTCAAGGACCGCTACGGAACCACCCAGTGCGTCTTCAACCCCGAAGTGGCGCGCGAGGCCCACGCCCTGGCCGAGGAGATGCACGGCCAGGACGTCGTGCGGCTGGACGGGACGGTGGCGCTGAGGCCGGCGGAGGCGGTCAACCCGAAGATTCCGACGGGCCAGATCGAGGTCCGCGTAACGGGGGCCGAGGTCCTGGCGAAGAGCGAGCCGCCGCCCATCACCGTCGCCGACGATTGCGACGCCGGCGAGGACATCCGCCTGCGGTACCGGTACCTGGACCTGAGGCGTCCGTGCATGCAGCGGAACCTCCTCGCGCGGCACGAAATTATCCAGGCGATGCGCCGTATGCTCGAAGGCGAAGGGTTCATTGAGGTCGAGACGCCGCTCCTGACGAAGTCCACGCCGGAGGGGGCCCGCGACTTCCTCGTTCCGAGCCGGATCAACCCCGGCCGGTTCTACGCCCTGCCCCAGTCGCCGCAACTCTTCAAGCAGATCCTGATGGTCTCGGGCTTCGACCGGTACTACCAGATCGCGCGGTGCCTGCGGGACGAGGACCTTCGGGCCGACCGCCAGCCGGAGTTCACCCAGTTGGACCTGGAGATGGCGTTCGTCGAGGAGGACGACGTCCTCGGGGTGACGGAGCGGGTGGTGGCGGCGGTAGTAAAGGCTATAAAAGGCGTCGAGGTCAAAACGCCGTTCCCGCGCCTCTCGTTTGCCGAGGCGGTGCGCGATTACGGTTCCGACAAGCCGGACCGGCGGTTCGAGATGAAATTGGCGGATGTGGCCGAGGTGGCGCGGGCGAGCGAGTTTCGCATCTTCCGTCAGGCGGCGGAGGCGGGCGGCCACGTGAGGGGCCTCAAGGTGCCAGGCGGTCCCGGCGCGCCGGGACTCACGCGCAAAGATATCGACAACCTTACTATCTTCGCAGCCGACTTCGGCGCGAAGGGACTCGCCTGGATGCGCATGGAGAGTGCGGGTCTGGCGGGCCCGATCGCGAAGTTCTTTAAGCCTGACCAGTTGGCGGCGATGCAAAAAACGTTCGCCGCCAAGGAAGGCGACCTGCTGCTCTTTGTGGCGGACGAACCGGCCGTCGTCGCCGCCAGCCTCGGCGCCCTGCGCGTTCACCTGGGCCATCGGCTGAGCCTCGTGCCGCAGGAAGAACTCAACTTTTGCTGGGTAACCGACTTCCCGCTGTTCAAGTGGGACGTCGAAGAGCGCCGGCACGTGGCGAACCATCATCCGTTCACGAGCCCGAAACCGGAGGACATGGACCGACTCGAGAGCGAGCCGCTCTCCGTCCGCGCGCGGGCATACGACCTCGTGCTGAACGGCGTGGAACTCGGCGGCGGGAGCATCCGTATCCATCAGCCGGACGTCCAGGAGCGCGTCTTCCGCCTGCTGGGCATCGGGAAGGAAGAGGCCGAGGAAAAGTTCGGCTTCCTCCTGGAGGCGTTGCGGTACGGCGCGCCGCCGCACGGCGGGATCGCGCTGGGCCTGGACCGGTTCGTTCGGCTCCTGGTGGGGGCGTCGAGCATCCGCGAGGTGATCGCGTTTCCCAAGACGCAGCGCGCCCAGTGCATGATGAGCGGCGCGCCGGGGACGGTGGACGAGCAGCAACTGAGGGACCTGCACATCCGCCTGCGACCGGAGGCGAAAGGCGAGGCCGCCGGCGCCCCGGCGACGCCCCCGACGCCGCAGGACTAAGCGGTGTCCGGTGTATCCTGTCAACTTGCCGCACGGGGGGCCGGCGGATACAATACCTGCGGAATCGCCTGGGGCGATTCGGGCGCGGAGAGGCGGACGCGATGCCGACTTACGAGTTTGCCTGCGACGATTGCTCCAAACCGTTCGAGGAACTCTTCCGTTCGATGACCGAACGGCGCCGGCCGCGGTGCCCCCATTGCGGCAGCCGGAACGTCCACAAGAAGTTTTCGGCCTGCGCGACCGCGGGCGGCGACCGCTCGAAAGGCCGCGGCGGATCGGGCGGCGGATGCGGCACGTGTAGAGCGCCGTCATGCGCCACGTGCGGCGGCTAGGACGGGAGGCCCCATGGACCGGCTCTGGTCCCCCTGGCGAATGGCGTACATCGACGGCATGAGCGACGACGGACACAAGAGCGGATGTTTTCTGTGTGCGGCCCGCGACGCGGCGGACGATCGCCGGGTCCTCGTTTTCATGCGCCGGCCGCTGGCGTTCGCCGTCCTCAACCGGTTCCCGTACAACAACGGCCACGCGCTCATCGTCCCCAACGCCCACAAGGGCGAGATGGCCGACCTGGCGGACGACGAGATGCTCGCGATGATGGCGCTCGCGCGGGACGTGATGGCCCTTTACGGGCGCGTCCTGCGCGCGGACGGCTACAACCTGGGGCTGAACTTCGGCCGCGTCGCCGGCGCAGGATTGCCCGAACACCTGCACCTTCACATCGTGCCGCGATGGAGCGGCGACACGAACTTCATGCCGGTCCTGGCGGACACGAAGGTCATCCCGCAATCGCTCGAAGACCTGTTCGACCGCCTGCGGGCCGCCATGGACTCCGAGGCGCCGGGCGCCCCATGACCGAGCCGCCGAGCGCGATGACCCGCCAGGAGTTCGAGGAGCGCGAGCGGCGCCTCCTCGCCCCCTATGCCGCCAAGAGCGCCGAGTCCCAGGGCCGCGCCCATCCCGAGCCGGAGCACACGTACCGGACGGCCTATCAGCGCGATCGGGACCGGGTGGTGCACTCGACGGCCTTTCGCCGGCTCGAATACAAGACGCAGGTCTTCCTGACGCACGAGGAGGGCGATTATTTTCGGACTCGCCTGACGCACACGCTGGAAGTGACGCAGATCGCGCGGACGCTCGCCCGGACCCTGAACCTGAACGAAGACCTGACGGAAGCGGTGGCGCTCGCGCACGACCTGGGGCACACGCCGTTCGGCCACTCCGGCGAAGAAGCCCTCGCGGAGTTGATGCGGGACCACGGCGGCTTCGAGCACAATCGCCAAGGTGTCCGGATCGTGGATTATCTGGAGCACCCGTACCCGCAGTTCCGCGGTCTGAACCTGACGTACGAGGTGCGGGAGTGCATCGCGAAGCACGCGACGAGTTACGACCATCCGACGCCGGCCGACTTTGCCGAGGGCCCGCCGCCGCTCGAGGGCCAGATCGTCGAACTCGCCGACTCCATCGCCTACGACAGCCACGACCTGGACGACGCGCTGGCGATGGGGATCATGTCGGCCGAGGACCTGGAGGGCCTGGACATTTTCCGCCAGGCCGCCGCCGACTTTGCCGCCAGCCTCGCCGACCTTTCGCTCGACCAGCGGATCCGGCGCATCGCGAAACTCCTGATTGACCTCATGGTCACCGACACGCTTGTCACCAGCACCGAGGCGATCGGCGCGTCGAGCGTCCGGAGCGTGGCCGACGTTCGCCGGGCCGACGACCGGCTCATCGGCCTCTCGCCGCCCCTCCAGCCGAAGGTCCGCCAACTGGAGGAGTTTCTTTTGGCGAGGGTGTACGGCCACGAGCGCGTCGCGCGGAGGATGACGGAGGCGAAGCGGGTTGTCGCCCGCCTCTTCAAGGCGTACCGCGACAACCCGCACCAGTTGCCGCCTGCCTACCAGAAGCGCGCGAAGGAGGAAGGCCTGGAGCGCGCGATCTCGGACTACGTCGCGGGCATGACCGACCGCTTCGCCCAGGCCGAGTACCAGCAGCTCTACGAACCGTTCGAGCGGGTGTGACCAATGCGGAACGCGGAATGCGGAATGAACGGCAAGACGATGGCGGCGGCGTTCGAGCCCCGTGCGGAAGCACGGGGTCACGTTCCCTACCCTGACACATGCCACGGCGAAGGCAGGGCAGGTTGCGGAATGCGGAATTAACCGCAACAACGGCCGCATCCAGCGATCACCGGGAGGTCGCCGGAGCGTTCGGCAACGCTGCGAGGAAAAAGAAAAGGTCCGGCGCGCAAGCGCCGGACCTTTGACAGTCACACCCTCTGTGAGGGCGTCACGTTGTTTCCGCGGGCCCCCGTGCTTCGGCCTCCCCGCCGCCTACAGGCCCTTCGGTCTTCTCGCCGACCGGGAGTTCTTCTTCCTCCGACTCTTCCATGTAGACCTCTTCCATATCGGTCGCATCCACGATCTTCCGCAGGAGGAAGTAAATGACCGTCTGGGAGGAGAAGAAGAACGAGATGAGGTAGGAGACCATGAAGCCCAGGACGATCCAGACGAAGATGCTGATGACGACGGTCGCGAAGACGTCGGTCGAGGCCCAAGGCTCGCCGCCCGCCGCCGGCCACGGATCGGCCATGGTCGGAACGGCCCAGATCCGGGGCAACTTGTCGCCCGCCCCGTTCCAGTTCCACGTGAACGTGCTCACCGCTTCGTGCGTCAGGCGGAGCGTCAGGAACGCCACGAACTTGACGAAGATGAACGTCAGGCATCCGTACACCGCGCTGAAGACCGTGTAAAAGAGGTACCGCCAGGGCCGGCTGGAGATGTAGGCGACGCTTCGGCTGATGGCGTCGAAGGCGTCGGAGCCCTCGGCGGCGATCGTCGGCCACTGGAGCCCCACGCTGAACGCCCCGCCCACGAAAATCAGCGCCATCACCAGGCCCATCAAGAGCGTCAGGCCGAACAGGATCGACACCACCACTTCGCCCGCGTACGGGATCATCAGCGCGAAGCCCGTCACCAAGCCGATGCCCAAGGCCACGAGCACCAGCACGCCGAACGGAATGAGCGGGCTGGAGACGATGCTGGGCCACTTTCGGCACGAGAAGGCGAGGGCCCGCTTCAGGGGGAGGTTCTCCTCGCGGGCGATCCGCACCGCCGCCATTCGCGTCACCGCCCCGCCGATGAACGCCCAGATCCCCAGGCCGATGATCGTGTTCACGAGGGCGAACCACGGCGTCTCTTCCCAGTAAGCCACGGCCAGCAGCACCAGTTCCTTGGCCGCGCTCACCGGTGTCATCAGGAACGTGAAGAAGTCGTCCCAGTTTTTCTCCCCGACGTAGGGCAGCGCCCAGGTGCCCCAGAGGGTTTTCGTGAGGACGTGGTTGAGGTTATCCCATAGGCTGATCCGCCCGTCCAGGTCGAGGTCGACGGCGCCGATCACGGCGACGTTCGTCTGCCCGACGCCGGGAATCTGGTCCACCACCCACGCCCCCCAGGCCGTGGCCAGGAGCGCCAGGAGGCACAGCAGCAGTTTCGTCGGATGGATGGCCATTCGGAACGACCGAGGAATCTCCTGGAACAAGAAGCGCTGCCGCCAGTTGATGCCCTGGATTTCATGCGTTTCCTCGGACATGGGCTCCTCCTTGCGCTTGCTTCGCCGACAGGTGACCGCACAGCCCGGCCGAAACGCCGGGACGCTTCAACCTCCCCATCTTGTGCCGACCGCGCGGCGGTGTCAAGAACTATTCGACCCGCCGCCGGGATTCCCTCTCGGCGGCACCGGGGCCTTCAGCGCGGCGTCGTCGGCCACCTGGTCCACCGGCCGGCCGATTACGTACCGCCCCTCAAACCAGTGGCCCAGTTCCGCCATCTTGCACCGTTCGGAGCAGAACGGCCAGTAGCGCGCGTGCTGGGCGTCGGTCCTTCGGATCGGACGCTTGCAGTATCGGCACCGTTCGGCCATGGGCCGCTCCTTCAGCCTAGTCCTTGCTCGCGCCCGGCTTGCCGTCCGCGCCTTTCTTCTTCCCTGTGTCCGACCCCTTCCCCACGTCCGACCCCTTCCCCGCGTCCGACCCCTTCCCCGCGTCGCTTTCCTTACGGGCCGCTTCCTTGTAAGACGCGCTGCGGTAGTCCGTCGTGTAGAACCCGGACCCCTTGAACAGCACCGCCCCGCCCGTCCCGAGAAGCCGGCGCACCTTGCGCTTCTTGCACGACGGGCACACGCGGATCGCGTCGGCCGTAATCGACTGAAATCGTTCGAACCGATGCCCGCACGCCCCGCACTCGTACTCGTAGGTCGGCATCCTCGTTCCCCTAGTCTTCCGATCCCGGCGCGCCGGGATCGTCTTCGTCCGGCTCGCCTTGGCGGTTCTCGTCCTGGGGCACGGCCGATTCCTCGGCCATGCCGCTCGAAACCGCCACCTGGCTCGGACGGAGCGTCTGGTCGTGCAGCCGGTACCCGGCCTGCATCTCGCCCGCCACGTGTCCTTCCGGATGTTCCTCGCTCGGCAACTGGGCCACCGCCTCGTGATGCTCGGGGTCGAAGGGCTTCCCTTCCGCCTCGATCCGCTCGACGCCGTGCTTCCGCAGAGCCGCCAGCAACTGGTCGTGCACCAGGCGGATGCCGTCCAGCAACGACTGGAACTGCGGCTGCTCTTCGGCGTGCGCGAGGGCCCGCTCGAAGTTGTCGATGACCGGCAGGACGTCCAGCAAGAGGTCCCGCACCGCGAACCGTCTCACCTCTTCCAGCCGCCGCTCCATCCGCTTCTGGTAGTTGAGATAATCGGCGGTCGTCCGTTTCAGGCGCTCGAGGAGTTCCTCGCACTCGCGCGTTTTCGCCGCCAGCGGATTCTCTCCGGCCGGCGGCTCCGTGGGCGCCTTCGGCTGCGCTTCGGGCTTCTCGGGTTCCCGCGCGTTCTCCGGTTCGCTATGTTTTTTCTTCCCGCTCATTGCTCCGTCCTATGTTTTGGCTTTTTTCCGTCTTTTTTACCGTGGTTGTTTCCCTGCCGCAGGTACTTCGCCAGTCTTTCGAGGAAACTCTCGCGGTGCGGCAGGACGCCTTTCTCTTCCGTCGCCGCCAGTTCCCTGAGCAGTTCCTCCTGACGCCGCGACAGCCGCTTCGGCACCTCCACCACCACCTGGACGAGGATGTCGCCGCGGCCGTACCCGTGTACGTCGGGCAGCCCCTTGCCCGCCAGCCGAAACAGGTCGCCGCTCTGCGTCCCCCGCGCGATCGAAATCCGGTCCGGGCCGTCGAGCGTCGGCACCTCCAGGTCTGCCCCCAGCGCCGCCTGCGTGAAACTGATCGGCGCCTGGCACACGAGGTCCCGACCGTGCCGCTCAAACAGCGGGTGCGGCTCCAGGCGGACCTCCGCGTACAGGTCGCCGCGCGGCGCCTCGGGTTCCCCCGCGTCGCCCTGGCCCGCGTAGCGGATCCGCTGGCCGTCCTCGATCCCCGCGGGAACCTGAATCTCGATCGTCTGCTTCTTCGGGACGAACCCTCTGCCGCGGCACGCCTTGCACGGTTCCGCGACAACGGTCCCGCGCCCGCCGCACGCCGGGCAATCCGTCACTATGCGAAAGAACCCGCCGCCGTGCTGGACGCGTCCCGCCCCGCCGCACGTCTTGCACGTCCCGCGCCTACCCGACGCCGCCCCGCTTCCCTTGCACGCGTCGCAGAGTTCCTGGCGCCGGACGTCGAGCGTTTTCGCGACGCCCTTCGCCACGTCTTCGAGCGAGAGGTCCAGCATGCACCGGAGGCTCGCCCCCGCCCGGGGTCCCGACCGGGCGCGCCCCCCGCCGAACCCGCCGAAAAGATCCCCCAGCCCGAAGAGGTCCCCGAACATCGAGAGAATGTCGTGAACGTCCACGTGCTGCCAGTCGTGGACGCCCGTCCCGCGGAGGCCCGCCTTGCCGAACTGGTCGTACCGCCGGCGCTTGTCCGGGTCGGAGAGAACCTCGTAGGCCTCGGCGCATTGTTTGAAGCGAGCCTCGGCCTGCTTGTCGCCCGGGTTGCGGTCGGGGTGGTACTTGATCGCGCACCGCCGGTAGCCGGTCTTGATCCCATCGGCCGAGGCTCCGCGCGGGACCCCGAGAATATCGTAATAACTTTCGTCCGTCGCCATCGTTTGCCCCGGCGGGGCCTTTTGAGGAAAACGGGGCGGCGGCACGCGCCACCGCCCCGGAACCTTCTCGCGCGGACGTGCCGCTCTCCAGAGTCTACGCCACCGCCTCCTCGGAGTCGAGTTCTTCTTCCTCGTCCTCCGCCCGTTCCGTCACCATCACGTCGGCCGTCAGCATCAGCGCCGCGATCGACGCCGCGTTCTGAAGCGCCATCCGCGTCACCTTCACGGGGTCCACGACACCCATCTTCACCATGTCGCCATACTCGCCCGTCAGGGCGTTGTAGCCGTGCGTCTTGGGCATTTCGCGCGCCTCGGCCACGACGACGGAGCCGTCGAGCCCGGCGTTGCCGGCGATCTGGCGCATGGGTTCCTCGAGGGCCCGCATCACGATGTCTATGCCGAGTTTCTCATCGCCGTGCGCCTTCGCGCGCGCCGCCTCGACGGCCTGGATCGCCCGCAGGCACACCACACCGCCGCCCGGAACGATGCCTTCTTGCACCGCCGCACGGGTCGCGTGGAGGGCGTCCTCGATGCGAGCCTTCTTTTCCTTGACCTCGGCCTCGGTGGCCCCGCCGGCCCGGATGATCGCCACGCCGTGCGTCAGTTTCGCCAGGCGTTCTTCGAGTTTTTCGCGGTCGTAGTCGCTGGTGGTGTCTTCGATCCGCCGGCGGATCTGGCCGATGCGGTCCTCGATGTCGCGCTTCTTGCCCCCACCCTCGACGAGCGTGGTGGAGTCCTTGTCCACGATGATGCGTTTGGCGCGGCCGAGTTGCCCGACTTCCAGGTTCTCGAGGTTCACCCCCAAGTCCTCGCTGACGAACTCGCCGCCCGTCAGGACGGCGATGTCCTGGAGGATGGCCTTGCGGCGGTCGCCGAACGCGGGCGCCTTGACGGTGCACACCTTCAGCGTGCCGCGCAGCCGGTTGATCACCAGGGCCGCGAGAACCTCGCCCTCGATGTCCTCGGCGATGATGAGAAGCGGCCGGCCGCCCGAGGCCGTCTTCTCCAGGAGCGGCAGCATCGCCCGCAGGTTCGAGATCTTCTTCTCGTGAATCAGAATCAGCGCGTCCTCCAGGACGCACCGCATCGTCTGCGGATCGGTGATGAAGTAGGGGCTCAGGTACCCTTTGTCGAACTGCATCCCTTCGGTGAAGTCGAGCACGGTCTCCATGGCCTTGCCTTCTTCAACCGTGACAACGCCTTCGTGGCCCACCTTTTCGATGGCGTCGGCGATGAGGTTGCCGATCTCGCGGTCGTTGTTCGCGCTGATGGTGGCGACCTGGGTGATGGACTCGCGGCCTTTGACGGGCCGGCTCTGTTTCTTCATGTCGGCCACGGCCGTCTCGACCGCCCGGTCGATGCCGCGCTTCAGCGCCATCGGGTTCGCCCCGGCCGTCACGTGCCTCAGGCCCTGCTCATAGATCGCCTGCGCCAGGATGATGGCCGTCGTCGTCCCGTCGCCCGCGTCGTCGCCCGTCTTCGAGGCCACCTGGTTCACCATCTTGGCGCCCATGTTCTCGAACTTGTCTTCGAGTTCGATCTCCTTGGACACCGTGACGCCGTCCTTCGTCACGCGCGGGCCGCCGTACGATTTCTGGAGGATGACGTTGCGTCCGGTCGGGCCGAGGGTCACGCGCACGACGTCGGCGAGTTTGCGGATGCCGGCCGCCATCTTGCGCTTCGCATCGTCGGCGTAAAGCAGTTGCTTGGCCATCGAATGGTCTCCTATCGGGTCGCGCGCTCGCGCGTGCTTACCGTTTCTTGCCGGCCTTCTTCGCCGGTTTCTTGGCCGGTTTCTTGGCCGGTTTCTTCGCTCCGCCCTCGACCTTCGCCAAGACGTCGCTTTCGCGCAGGATCATGTACTCTTTGCCGTCGACGTCCACTTCCATGCCGCCGTACTTCGCGTACACGACGACGTCGCCCGGTTTGACGGCCGGTTTCGCCCGCTCGCCCGTGTCGAGCATCCGGCCCGGGCCCACGGCGACGACGCGGCCCTGCTGCGGCTTCTCCTTGGCCGTGTCCGGCAACACGATCCCGCCCTTCGTCACCTCTTCCGCTTCCATCTGCTCGACGACAATCCGGTCATCCAGTGGTTCAATCTTCATCGGTCGGTCTCCATGTCACGTGTCCGACTCCCATTTGCAAACGCGCCGGCCAAGGCCGGCGGCTAAACGGTTACATCATGCCGCCCATGCCACCCATGCCGCCCATGCCACCCATGCCGCCCGGCGGCATGCCGGGAGGGCCGCCCTTCTCTCCCTTCGGTTCAGGCTTCGTGGCCACGCAGGCGTCGGTCGTCACCAGGAGGCCGGCGACGCTCGCCGCGTTCTCCAGCGCCGTGCGCACGACCTTCGTCGGGTCCACGATACCGGCCTTCACGAGGTCTCCGTACTCGCCCTTGTCGGCGTCGAAGCCGTAGGCGCCGCTCTTCGCGAGGATGTTTCGGACGACGACCGCACCCTCGTAACCGGCGTTCTCGGCAATATGGAACGCCGGGGCCTCGAGCGCCCGGCGGACGATCTGGACGCCCGTCGCCTCGTCGTCGCCCACGGTCTTCACCTTGTCGAGGGCATCGAGGCACCTCAGGAGCGCGACGCCGCCGCCCGGGACGATGCCTTCTTCGATGGCGGCCCGCGTCGCGTGAAGCGCGTCCTCGACGCGCGCCTTTTTCTCTTTCATTTCCGTCTCGGTGGCGGCGCCGACGTTCACCTGGGCCACGCCGCCCGCCAGTTTGGCCAGCCGTTCCTGGAGTTTCTCCTTGTCATAGTCGCTGGTGGTGGTTTCGATTTCGCGGCGGATTTGTTCGATGCGGCCCTGAATGGCTTTGGTGTCGCCGGCGCCCTCGATGATGGTCGTGTTGTCGTCGTCAATAACGATCTTCTTGGCGGTGCCCAGGTCCGCCAGGCCGACTTTCTCCAGTTCCACCCCAAGGTCCTTCATGATGGGCTTTCCGCCGGTGAGGGTGGCGATGTCCTGGAGCATGGCCTTGCGCCGGTCGCCGTAGCCGGGCGCCTTGACGGCACAGACGCCGAGGATGCCCCGCAGTTTGTTGACGACGAGGGTCGCGAGGGCCTCGCCCTCGACATCCTCGGCGACGATCAGCAGGGGCCGGTTCGCCTTGCTCACCTTTTCCAGGAGGGGCACCAACCCCTTGACGTTCGGAATCTTCTCCTCGTGTATGAGGATAAACGCCCCCTCCAGCACGCATTCCATGCGGTCGGGGTCCGTGACGAAATGGGGCGAGAGGTACCCGCGGTCGAACTGCATCCCCTCGACGTTGTCCACGGTGGTCTCGAGGCCCTTGCCCTCCTCGACCGTGATGACGCCGTCCTTGCCCACCTTCTGGAACGCCTCGGCCAGCATCTGGCCGACCGACGCGTCGCCGTTGGCACTGATGGTGCCGACCTGGGTGACCTCGTCGCCCTTCGAGATGTCGATCGGCTTGGAGAGTTTCGTCAGGTGCGCGACGACGGCGGCGACGGCCTTCTGGATCCCGCGGGCCAGGGCCATCGCGTCGGCCCCGGCGGTGATGTTCCTCAGGGCCTCGCGGAAAATGGCTTCGGCGATGACCGTGGCGGTGGTCGTCCCGTCGCCGGCGACGTCGCTCGTCTTCGACGCCGCCTCCTTCACCAACTGGGCGCCCATGTTCTCGTACTTGTCCTTCAGTTCGATCTCCTCGGCCACCGTGACGCCGTCTTTCGTGACCGTCGGGGCGCCCCAGCCTTTGTCGAGGACGGCGTTGCGTCCGCGCGGGCCCAGGGTGGAACGGACTGCGCGGGCGAGTTTCTCGACGCCCGCCAGCAACCGACTCCTCGCTTCCCCCTCGAAGGCCAACATTTTGGCTGCCATTGCCGCTGAGTCTCCTTTCGCTTCCGACGAACCGGTTCTCGCCCCCGACGTTGTCGGCCCTCGAAAAAGGGTCCAGGACCCTTTTTCCGTCCACGGCCGCGCCGGGATGCATGCTCTCTCTGAAACATTAGGTGGAGCAAACACGGTGCCAAGGTGCCGCCAAATGGGGCAAAACGGCCTCCAGTCGCCCCTGGGAAGGCTTTTGGTGCCGCTTTTCACCGTCGCCCCCCACCCGGGCTTCGCCCGCTGCTTGCCGCCGGAACCGCATTTTTGGCCGATTCATAAGCCCCCCGGGTGCCATTGTGGCAGGCCAACGCCCAAGCAATCATTGCGGCCGCGAACCGAAACGGCTATGGTACCACCATGACCGACGACCGAAAGCGCAAGCGGGGGCGTGAACTGCTCGGCAGCCATCAGAAATGCTGGCTCTGGGGGCGGAATGTCGTCCTGGAAACCCTCCGGGCCGACACCTGGCCTGTCCTGGAACTTCACCTGGCCGGGACGCTCGCCGCCGAGGATGTGGAAGCCGCCCGCCAACTTGCCGAACGCCGCGGCATCCCGGTCAAAGTCCAGGCGGCCGCACGCCTCGAACAACTCTGCCACGCCCCCGAACACCAGGGGTATCTGACGAAGATGGGCCCCTTCCCTTACGCCGATGCCGAGATGCTTTTGGCGGACCGCCCGCCGGCGCCGCTCCATGCCGTGCTCGATTCCATCCAGGATCCGCACAACTTCGGGGCGGTCGTCCGCTCGGCCGAGGTCTTCGGCCTCGACGCCATCTTCATCGCCGAACGCGACCAGGTGGGCGTGACGACGGCGGTGGCCCGGGCGTCGGCCGGCGCCGTCAGCCGCATGCCCATCGCCCGGGTCGCGGACCTCCTGGCCTTCGCCGCTCGGTTGAAGGCGGCGGGCGTCGCGCTCGTCGCCGCGAGCGAGAAAGCCGACGCGCCCATCACCGCGCACGACTTTCGCGGCCCGACGGCCATTGTCATCGGAAGCGAATGGCACGGCATCCGGCCGGCGCTGCTCAAATGTTGCGATGCGCTCGTACGGATCCCTCAGCACGGCCGGATCGGTTCCCTGAACTCCGCCGCGGCCGCGGCTGTGGTCTTCTACGAGGCCCGGCGGCAACGCAGCGAAAGCCGATGAAGATGAACGACGGCGCGACCGGCTGCGAGAAGTTTGTCGGCGAGGCCATCACGCCGGTCCCCGGAACGGGCGACGCCGACTGCATGAGCCGCGGAGGGCCGGGGTTGCCGAAGCGGTTCACCTGGCGCGGACGCGTGTACGCGGTCGAAGCGGTCCTTAAGACGTGGCGCGAGACGGGCCCGTGCACGAGCGGCTCCGGCGAGCAGTACGTCCGCAAGCACTGGTTCACCGTCCGCACAACGTCAGGCGAGGAGATGACCTTCTACTTCGAGCGCCAGGCCCGCCGCGGCCGAGAGCGCAAACGCCGCTGGCGGCTCTTCACCGTCGCGCGGCCCTAGCAATCCCTTGCACCCCCTTCCCGTCGACGATAGCATACGAACTTGCGCATGGCTGTTTCTGTAGCGCGGGGGTTTATCCCCCGCGGCCTCTCTCGCGGGGCACAAGGCCCCGCGCTACAAGAAACATCTTTTCAACAGAGCAATACAAACTCCACTCCGTCCGCGAAAAGGAGCCGACATGGCCAAGAAATATTTCGTCCTCGACACCAACGTCCTCCTGCACGACCCGGGCGCCCTGACGGCCTTTACGGACAACGAGGTCGTCCTGCCGTTCCGCGTTATCGAGGAACTAGACAAGTTCAAGAAGGGCTCGGACGACACCAGCCGACACGCCCGCCAGGTCATCCGTTTTCTCGACCGGCTGCGCGTGAAGGGCCGACTCGCAGACAGCGGCGTCACCGTCGAGGAAACGGGCGGGACCGTGCGCATCGCGATGGACGACCGGACGCCGTCTCACCCGATCCTGGCGGAGAACACTGCCGACGACCGCATCATCGGCGTCGCGTATCGCCTGATGCAGGAAGGCAAGCCCACCACGTTCATCTCGAAGGACATCAACGCCCGCATTAAGAGCGACGCGCTCGGCATCCGCACGATGGACTTTGAAAAGCAGAAGGTGGACTTCGATCGGATCTACATGGGCTACCGCGAGGTCGAGGCTGACGCGGCGGCGCTCGGCGGCCTGGAAAACGAGAACGGCCTCGAGCCGCCCGCCGACGACTTTCAGCCCAACGAGTTCGTCCTTTTCAAGGGCGCCGGCGACGAGAAGGCCCCCGTGGTCGGCCGATTCGACGCCGGCCGAAAACGCATCGTCCCCCTGCGCTTCGCCGACAAGACGATCCAGAACGTTTCGGCCCGCAACCCGCAGCAGCGGATGGCGATCGAACTGCTGATGCTCGACTCGGTGCGCCTGGTGACGCTGATGGGCCCCGCCGGCACGGGCAAGACGCTCCTCGCGGTTGCCTGCGGCATGCAGAAGGTGCTGGTCGAAAAGCAGTACGAGAAACTGCTGGTCTCGCGGCCGATCATCCCCTTCGGCCAGGACATCGGGTACCTGCCGGGCGCGAAGGAGGAGAAACTCTGGCAGTGGATGCAGCCGATCTTCGACAACCTGGCCTACATTCTGCGGACCAAGAAGAAGGGCGGCGACGGGGGCATGGACGAACGCATCTCGAACCTCATCGACTCCGGGGCGCTGGAACTCGAGGCCCTGACCTACATCCGCGGCCGGAGCATCCCCGACCAGTTCATCATTGTCGACGAGGCCCAGAACCTGACGCCCCACGAGGTCAAGACGGTCGTCAGCCGCGTCGGCGAGGATTCCAAGATCGTCCTCACGGGCGACCCGTACCAGATAGACAACCCGTACCTGGACTCGTCCTCGAACGGCCTCGCGTATGCCGCGGAGCGCATGAAAGGCCTGGACCTCGCGGGCCACGTCATGCTCGCGAAGAGCGAGCGGAGCGAACTGGCGAGCCTGGCGGCCCAACGCCTTTGATAAGTGCGGAATGCGGAGTTCGGAGTGCGGAATAGAAGCAGACAACAGCAAACCGCAACTGAAACCGCGGACGAAGCAATTCGCCATCCGAACCATCCGCCTGGTCGAGGCACTGCCCGCCACAAGAACCGCCGACGTAATCGGGAGGCAACTTCTGCGTTCCGCGTTGTCTGTGGGATCAAACTACCGCTCGGCTTGTCGCGCTCGGTCACGAGCCGACTTCGTCTCCAAGATGGGCATCGTCGAAGAGGAGATTGACGAGTGCCTTTATTGGATGGAGATGCTTATTGAGGGCGGTGCGATGAAGCAGGAAAGGCTTGAGCCCCTTATGAGTGAGGCCGGTGAAATCGCAGCCATGGTGGTCGCCTCAATCCGAACCGCGAGGAGGAACCGCCGGTGAGTGACCGCGGTTGCTGTTCATTCCGCACTCCGAACTCCGCACTCCGCACTGGAAAGGATTTGCTATGCCAGAGACGCTCAGCATCGCAGACTTCTCCCGCCTCGACCTGCGCGTCGGGCGCATCACCGAGGTCGCCGACCATCCGAACGCCGACAAACTCTACGTGATGCAGTGCGACTTGGGGCCGGACCTCGGCACGCGGCAACTGGTGGCGGGCCTTAAGCCTTACATGCCGCACGAGGCCCTCAAGGACAAACTCGTGGTCGTCGTGGCCAACCTCGAGCCCGCGACGCTACGGGGGCAGCGGTCCGAAGGGATGCTCCTGGCGGCCCAGGACGACCCGAAGGTCGTCATCCTCACGACGGCCGAGGCTGTCGCCACCGGCTCGAAGATCCGCTAGACGTTTCGACGCTCGCAAGGCACCCACGGCGGCCCCATCGTGCCCGTTTGCCTACGGGTTCAAGCCCGACCAGAACGAGTACACGACGAACGCGATGTAGCACGCCAGCAGCACCGCCCCTTCCCATCGCGCCACGCGGAAACCCGACCGCATGAACGGAACCAGAGCCAAGACCAGGACGATCATCACGGGCAACTTGACCCAATAGACATCCCACGAGATGGTTATCGGCCGGATCGCCGACGCCAGGCCCAGGATGCAGGCGGTGTTGAAGAACACGCTTCCGACGGCATTTCCCACGGCGATGTCGCCCTCGCCGCGGCGTGCGGCCACGACGCTCGTCGCGAGTTCCGGCACGGTGGTCCCCATCGCCACGATCGTCAGTCCGATGGCCAGTCGGCTGAGGCCGGCCGCCTCAGCCACGCCGACGGCGGCGTGCACGAGGAGGTTGCCCCCCGCGACCAATAGCGCGACGCCGGCCACCACCTGGACCACGTTGAGCGCCCGCCGAGGCTTCCCCTGGATTTCGTCCGGCAAAGGCGTCGCCTCGCGGTCCTTTGCCGTCCGGATCATCCACGCCAGGAACGCGACGAGGACGGCGACGAGCGCGAGGCCCTCCCACCGGCCGAGCGTCCCGTTCAGGCAGAACGCCCAGAGGAGGACCTGGACGAGAATCGTCGCGGGCACCTCTTTTCGCCACAAGTGCTTGTGCACCCGGAGCGGTCGTATGAGCGCACTGAGGCCGATGATGAGGCCGACGTTCGCAATGTTCGCCCCGATGATGTTGCCGACGGCGATGTCGCTGACGTTCCGTAGCGTCGCCGTCAGACCCACCACAAGTTCCGGCGCGCTCGTAGCAAAGGCCACGACCGTCAGACCGACGACGAGCGGCCGAATCCGCATCGCGATGGCGAGCCGGCCGGCCCCGCGTACGAGCAGTTCCGCCCCGGCGTAGAGGACGCCCACGCTTACCACGATGAGCAGCACATCGAGCCCGACGCCGTCGGCCGGCATCCGTGCCTCCGCATCCGTGTCTTGCTTCGGGCCACTCTAGTCGGTGCTGCGCCCGTCCGTCAAGCGCAACCGGAAAATACCCCTGGGGTGTTTTTCGGGGTTCTGGTAGAATCCCCCCCCACCGCCCGCGAGAGACGAAACCATGGGCCACCCGCGATTCTTCATCAGTGCCGGCGAAACGAGCGGCGACCTGCACGGGGCGAACCTCGTGCGGGCCCTTCGTCGTCTCGCGCCGGAGGCTGAACTCGCCGGCCTCGGCGGCCCGAGGATGGCCCGCGCAGGCCTCCGGCTGCTCGAGAATACCAGCGACTTCGGCGTCATCGGCCTGGGGTTCCTCGGCAGCGCATCGAGGTATCTGGCCATCCTGAGCCTGGCGGACCGCTTCATCGGCCAGTGGCGGCCCGACGTCGTCGTCACCCTCGATTGTCCGGGCTTCCACTTTCTCTTGGCCAGCCGCGTCCGCGCGCGCCGCATCCCCCTCGTCTGGTACATCCCGCCGCAACTCTGGGCCTGGGCCCCCTGGCGCGTGCGGAAACTGGCGCGGCGTTTCACCCACGTCGCCTGCGTTTTGCCGCACGAGGAAGCCTTTTTCCGCTCGCACGGGGTCCCGGTCACGTTCGTCGGCCACCCGGTGGTGGACCACCTTCTGAATACGCCGCTCGACGCGGACTTCATCCGCTCCCTGCGCGCCTCGCCCGAGGAGCGGATCCTCGCGATTCTGCCCGGCAGCCGCCGCCAGGAAGTTCCGGGCATCCTCGCGCGGGAACTGGCCGTCGCCCGCGCCCTCCAAGAGCGTCACGGCCCGTGCCGATTCGTCCTGGCGCTGGCGGACGGAAATCACCGTCAATGGACCGACGCGCTCATCGCGGCGTCCGGCCTCCAGGTCCGGACGGTCGCGGGCAAGACCCACGAGGTTCAGAGCGCGGCCGACCTGGCACTGGTGGCCTCCGGCACGGCGACGCTCGAGACGACCTTCTACGGGACGCCGATGGCCGTCTTCTACAACATCACGTGGGCCCAATGGCATCTGCTTGCCCGCTGGTTCGTGGGCGAACAACCCCTGAGCCTGCCGAACGCGCTGGCCGGTCGGCGAATCGTCCCCGAATTCATGCGCGACGTCACCCCGGCACCCGACATGATCGCCGAGATCGCGCGCCTCCTCATGGACGAGGACCGGCGACGCGAGATGAAAAATGACCTGGCTGAGGTCCGCCGGTCCATCGAAAAAAGCGGGGCCGCTCAGAACACCGCCGAACTCGTCCTGCGATTGGCGGGAACCGCGGTTCCCGCTCCGTCGCGGTGGCGTCCCGGCTTCGCGATGTGAAACGTTCCGCCGACGTCCGTCGAGGCCTACTGCCCTGCGGCCTGCACCCGGACCTGGACGGGCTGCCCTCTCAGATAGTCCGGGCACCTCTCATATCGGATTTCCACCGGCTTGGTCTCGCCTGGCATGATGGCGACGAGGACCACGTCGCGTGCGGCGCTGATCACCTGCCCGTCGGCGCCCCGCATCACGGCGGTCACCTCGACCGCGCTGACCGCCTGCACGCCGAGGTTCTTCACATCCGTCACAATTTTCCCCGTCTCCACCGAAGAGCCTGCGTCGGGCTGGAACCACGGATCTGGCACGATCGCGAGATCCGTCAGCGGACCTGCGGGCGGCGTTGTCGGGATATCGTAATTCGGCACCCATTTCACTCCCCTCACCTCCGGGTCGTGTTCCCAGACGGCCACGATGGGCGCCTTTTCTCCCGGCTTCAGGTCCCGCACCCGCGCCTCGGCCCGCCCCAACTCCTGTTCCTGAGCGTCGAAGATGCCGACCTTGACCTCCACTTCCCGGATCATCGCGCTCGTCTGATTCGTGATCGTCCCCACGGCGTACGTGCGGGTCCCGTTCTGAATTCCCTGAACGAGTTTGTCGATTTCCAGGTTGACGGCCTCCGCCGTCGGCGCGACCGCAGGCGCCCCGGGCGTCGC
>JBAUDW010000265.1:0-5277 GCA_049678285.1 Phycisphaerae bacterium | reverse complement strand
GCCTCGAACGCCCGTCGCGCCTCGCGCGCCAGGGCCGCCATGTCGCCGCGGCTCTCGATCACCTCCTCGCACTGCCGGAGGTGGTGCTCGTAGAGGTGGTCGCACTCGCCTTGAGTCGTCTCGTACGGCCGGGTTTCCCGCAGGAGTTTCTGGAGCGTATCGACGAAGATGATGCCGGTCCAGGCGAGGCGGCGGAAGTCCGTGCCGAGGTTCTTCAGGTCGCCCTGGTAATCCCTGTCCTGGTCCAGCAGCACCAGCGGGACGTCCTCCAGGCCCAGGTCGTCGAGGACCATGCGCTGGAACTTGTTATACTGTCCGAAGCGGCAGGGCCCGAAGGCGGTCGGCATGAAGAAGGCGGAGCGGTCGGGGTCGAAGCCGGGCGTGTGGATCTGGCGGAGCATGTCGCCCGTGGTGATGATGCAGGGGTAGCATTCCTTTCCGCTCGTGAACTTTCGTCCCCAGAGGAGGGTGTCCTCGTCGCTCATGGCCATCTGTCGGGCCTCCGTCCCGCAGGCCCGCATCGCCGCCGCCATCGCGTACCCGTGATCGTCCATGTATGGGATGTAAATCGTCCGTGAGCCGAACGCCTGCCGGCTATAGTCCAACTTGTGGGCACGGATCCCGGCGCGCCGGGAGCCGCGGGCCTCTCGCGACCGGACGTTCTTGAGGCTGTCGAGAAACGCTTCGCACCGCGTGATGGCGCCGACGTCGGCCGTGTGCTCGTCCACTTCGAGGACGAGACACGGTTTTCCCGCGAGTTCACGGGCGACGAATTTCATGATGAACGAGTCGGGCCCGCACCCGAAGTTCGTGATGTACACGGGATACAGGCGCGGGTCGCGGGCGATGATCCGGACGCCCGCGATGATCTTCTGGCCGTACCGCCAGTACATGTGCGGGTAGTCAGCCGAAATGTCCTCCTCGTCCAGGGGGAGCATGTCCAGGGGGATGGCCAGGCACCCGAGGTCGCGCAACTTTTCAGGGATGTTCATGTTGAGGCCCGGGTCGCAGGCGTTGTACGGCCGGCCGACAATCACCAGGGCCGTCTGGTCGGGCCTCAGACCGGCCAGGACCTCGCGCCCGCGGGCCTGGAGGGCGTCGGTGAAGCGTTTCTGAGCGGCTACGCCAGAGGAGACGGCGTGGCGAGCGCGGGCGCGGGTCGCGCCGAGGCCGACGGCCATCTTCTCGAGTTCCCGGCGCACCGCCTTTTCGCCCCGCGAGAAGTGAAGGATCGGCTCCACCACTTTGCCGCTCGCGGCCACATCCTCCATCGCCGCCCGGGCCATAAACGGCACCGTCTGGACGTAGGGGCAGACGTAGGAGTTGACGATGTCGCCGGTGGCGCGCGGCATGTCGATGATGGTCGGCAGGAAGATGTAGTCCACGTCCTTCTCCGCGAGGTCGCGGATGTGGCCGTGTGCGACCTTGACGGGGAAGCACGTTTCGGCCGCCACTTCCTCGACGCCCTGGCGGATCACTTTGCCGACGGTTCGGCTCGAAAGGACCACCTCGAACCCGAGTTCCGTGAAGAGCGCCTTCCACATCGGCATGAGTTCAAAGAAGTGGGTCATCTGCGGCAGGCCGATGCGCTTGCCGTTCGGACGGTCCGGCTTCTTCTTGTCATAGGCGGTCTCGAGAAGGCGTTGGCGTTCGACGAAGAGTCGCGGCAGATGCTTGCCGAGCGAATCGCGCTGGGATTCGTCGAACTTGCCGCACCGGCTGCCGTAGTAGAGCGTCCGTTCCGCATGGGCGCCTTGGCCGTCCGCGCCGCCCTCGGAGGCCTGGATCTTGACGACGTGGATTTCACATCGGTTGGCGCAGTCCTCGCACTCGAACGTGTCGAACGAATACCGGACGCTCCGCAGGTCGAACCCCTTGAAGACGGTCTCGCGGCCGGTCTCGTCGTACCAGTCGCGGGCGATCAGGGCCATGCCGACGGCGCCAAGGACGTCGTGATGCGGCGGGACGGTGACGGGTTTGCCGAGCACCTTCTCGAACGCCGCCTTCACGCCGCGGTTGTACGCCGTCCCGCCCTGAAAGAGAATGACGTCGCCGATGCGGTGGTCCTCGACGACGCGGTTCAGGTAGTTCTGGACGATCGAGTAGCAGAGGCCCGCGCACAGGTCGTCCACCGCCACGCCGCGCTGCTGGTTCCGGTTGATGTCGGTCTCGATGAAGACGGTGCACCGTTCGCCCATGGCCGGGGGCTCGTCGGCCGACAGGGCCTTCGAGTTGAACTCGCCCGTCTTCAGGCCGACGCCCAGCCGCTCGGACTGTTCCTCGATGAAGGAGCCCGTCCCGGCGGCGCAGACCTTGTTCATCGTGAAATCGACGACCGCGCCCGAGTCGAGGCTGATGTATTTGGAGTCCTGGCCGCCGATCTCGAAGATCGTGTCCACGTCCGGCCGGATGAAGGACGCGCCCGTGGCGTGGGCGGTGATCTCGTTCTTGACGATGTCGGCGCCGATGAAGTCGCCCGTCAGGTACCGCCCGGAACCGGTCGTCGCGCACCCGCGGACGCGGACGCGCCCTTTCCCGCCGCGCTCCTCCAGGGCCGTGCCCACTTTGTAGAGGCCGTCGGTCACGGCCGCGAGCGGCCGGCCCGCCGTCATCAGGTACTCGCGCGCCAGGACGCGCCCTTCGCGGTCCACCGCGACGACGTTCGTCGAGATGCTGCCGACGTCCACGCCGACGAAGACATCCACGCTCTCCGTCCCGGCGGGGAACGGGTCGAGTTCGATCACGAGGGGGTACCGGTCGTCGGCCAGGGGCACGTGGAGTTCGCCGCCGCCGTAACGCCGCGACTCCAGGTACTCGCGCAGCGGCTCCAGCGACTCGATGCGCCCCAGTTCGCCGCGCTCGCGCGCCACCAGGACCGCCCCGATCGCGCCCATCGAGGCGTAATGCTCGGGAATCAAGAGTGCGCCCGGTTCGAGTTCCAGCACTTCGGTGAACGCGCGGACCATCCCCGCGTTGGCCGCCACCCCGCCCTGGAACGCCACGCGCGGCACGAAGTCCTTACCCTTACCGATGCCGGCCTTAAAGTTCCGCGCCATCGCGAAGCACAGGCCCGCGACGATGTCGTAGTCCGGCGTCCCCTCCTGCTGGAGGTGGATCATGTCGCTCTTGGCAAAGACGGAGCATCGGCCCGCGAGCCGAGGCACGTGAACCGACCGAAGCGCCATCTCCCCCCATTCCGACTCGATCGAGACGCCCAGCCGCGACGCCTGCTGGTCGAGGAACGATCCTGTTCCCGCCGCGCACAAGGCGTTCATCGCGAAGTCCTTGACGCGCAGGCGCCCCGCCTTCGGGTCCTCCTCCAGGAGGATCAGTTTCGAGTCCTCGCCGCCGATCTCGATGATCGAGCGCACCTCGGGATGGAGCGTCGCCGTCGCGGTGGCCTGCGCGATGACCTCGTTGACCGGCTTGATCCGGTACAGGCCGCCCAGGACCGCCGTGCCCGCACCCGTGAAGGCGACGCCCTCGATCTCCGATAGCGGGACCTCCGCCAAGAGCACCTCCAGCGCCTCCAGGGCCGTCTCCAAAGGCTTGCCGCGCGTCCGGACGTACCGTTCCCTGAGGACCTTGCCTTCCGCGTCCACGAGGACGAGGTTCAGGCTGACCGAGCCGATGTCGATACCGAGATACACGCCTCTGCCCTTCCTAAGACGCTTCCTGTGATTCCGAGCGACCGAGGAGCGCCCCGTTCAACCCACACGCACCCGCGGGCAACGTTTACCCACCTATGGCGGGCCCGCGGCGCTTTTCAACTCGCGGCCTCCGGGGCCACGACCGTATAAAGGTCAGGGAGTCCCCTCCGCCCCGAACGCGCAAGAGCGGAAATTATAGCCGACCCCCTGCCGGTGCGTCAACTTTGGATTGACAGCCCCCGCGCCGGAGAGGATAGTCGAGCCGCCGAAGGCGGGGTGGGCGACCGGCCGGCGCGGCCGATCACCCACGCACCCAGGAAGGCGGAGACGACGCTTCCGTCGAGCGCCATGCCCGAACCATCCCAAGCGGAACGCCTCGAAAAACTGGTCGCCCAGGGCCTCGTCCCCGTGGAGGAAGCCCAGGAGGCCCGGCGTCTGCTGGAGGAGGCCCACCGGGCCGGTCGCGACCTTCCCCTGACCAAGGCGCTCCTCCAGGCCGGCGCCATCGCCGCCCGCGCCCACCACGCGCCGGTCGCCCCCGCCGCGGGCGACACCGCCGCCGCCGAAATCGCCTCCTCCGACCTCGAACTCCTCGAACGCATCAGCCGAGGACGCCAGGCCGTCGTCTACAAGTGTCGCCAGAAATCCATGGACCGTCTCGTGGCAGTCAAGTTCCTCCCGCCGGCAGCCGCCCGCGACCCCGAGTCGCGCCGCCGCTTCTTCCAGGAGGCTCGCCACGCCGCCAGGCTCTCCCACCCCAACATCGTCACGATCCACCAGATCAGCCCCTTCCGCGACACGTTCTACATCGTGATGGAACTGGTGGACGGCGGGAGCCTGAGCGAACTCCTGGCCGTCCGAAAACGCTTCGGGCCCGCCGAGGCCGTCACTATTCTGCGGCCGGTCGCCGAGGCCCTCGCCTGCGCCCACCGCGCCGGCATCGTCCACCGCGACATCAAGCCGGGCAACATCCTCCTGGCCGCGGACGGCACGGTGAAACTGGCGGACCTCGGCCTGGCGCGCCGCGTCGGCGAAGACGCCGAGGAGGAGGCGGGCAAGGCCTTCGGCACGCCGTACTACATCTCGCCCGAGCAGGTGCGCGGCGAGGCACACGTCGATTTCCGTGCCGACATCTATTCCCTCGGCGCCACCCTCTACCAGATGCTCACCGGCCGACCACCTTTCACCGCCCCCACGCCCCAGGAGGTGATGCAGAAACACCTCACCGAGCCTCCGCCCGACCCGCGCCAGTTCGTCCCCGACCTGCCCCAGGTCCTCTGCGACGTCCTCGCCAAGGCCCTCGCCAAACGCCCGGAGGACCGATACCAGACGGCCGAGAACTTCCTCGCGGCCCTGTCGGCCATCGACATACCGGACCTCGAGGCGTGGGAAATGGCCGCCCCCGAAGCCCTCGTCAAACAGTTGGCCAGCCTCGCCGATGCCGAACGCCGACGCATCTGGCATGTCGAGAAACTCACGCTCGCCGCCGCCCGCAAGCACGGTGCTCCGGAACGCGCCGTCGCACGCTCCCCCGACCGCGCCCGCAAGTCGCGGCTCATCGCTGCTGCGGTCGTCCTCGCGCTGGCCCTCGGCGGAGGCATCACCGCCCTGCTGCTGAGGCCGCCCC
>JBAUDW010000264.1:0-7230 GCA_049678285.1 Phycisphaerae bacterium | reverse complement strand
GGGCGTAAAGCCCCGCGCTACAAAGACCTAACGTTCGCCAGAAAATCTAGTCACACCCACAGGCTTGACACTCCAGTGGAGTGGCCTGACAATGAGCGGATTCATGGGGCGCATCCGGGGAACCTCGATGGGCGAACGTCGCAAAGACAAACGGCGCAGGGAAAAAGCGGATGCCACGTCGCAGCCGGTTCCGCAGTCGCGCCGCCCGATCCGCAGCAAGCGGACGCCCTACCTGTTGGCCCTGATCTCCGCGCTTGGATTCTCGCTGGCGTTTCCGCCGACGGAGATCTCGTGGCTGGCGTACCTGGCGCCGGTGCCCTTGCTGGTGATGGCGGTCGGGACAGCATCGCGCCGGCACGTCTTCTGGGCGGCTTGGCTGGGCGGCCTCGTGTTTTTCGGCTGGAACATGTGGTGGATTTGGCCGATCAGCCTCCCCGGCACCGCCGTCGGATGGGCGGTCCTGGTGGCGTACCTGGGTCTTTATTGGGCGGTCTTCGCCTGGGGTCTGAGGCGCAGCAAGGAAGCGTTTTCGGTTCCGCTCACGCTCGCGGCGCCCGTCCTTTGGGTCGGTCTGGAGTATGTGCGCGGCTGGCTGCTGTCGGGGCTTCCGTGGCTCTACGTCGGCCACACGCAGTACGAGAATCTCGTGCTGGTGCAGACGGCCGACGCGCTCGGCGCCTACGGCCCGAGTTTCCTGGTCTTGATGACGGCGGGGCTGGCGGCCGATGGTCTGACGCGACCTCTTTTCGTCTGCGGCGCCGATGGCGCGAGGCGGCGCTTCGGTCGCGTGCTGCCGGCCATGGCCGTTCTGGTTGCGTGCGCGTGGGCGGCGACGGTGGGTTACGGCGTCTGGCGGCTGGGTCAGAGGACGACTCGGCCCGGGCCGGTCGTCGCGTCGGTCCAGACGAACATTCCTCAGGAACTCAAGAACGCCGCCCGCCTGGGGAGCCGCAGCGCGGCGGAGAGGGCGGAGGAGCCTGTGCCTGTTCCGCGGGAGGAGGCGGAGAAACTCGCCGATGCGTTCATCGCGCGGAGTTTCAAGGACCTCCTGGCGTCCCCCTTCGATGCGAACGTGAAGGCGATGGCGGAGCGCCTCGTCGACGATACGCGGAAGGGGCTTCGCGAAGAACTCGTTCGGAGGCTCGTCGAGGGGCGTGTCACGAAGGGCGAGGCGGGGGAGTCGGCCCAGGTCGTTGCCGATGAACTGCGGATGGTGCTTTCGCTGGTTCGCCTGACGGGCGAGGCGCTCGCTTCCGCGAGGGCGGCCGGCACGCCGCCCGACCTGGTCGTCTGGCCCGAGACGATGGTCCCGGTTCCGATGAACCCGGGGTTCCTGACGGCCGACCTCGCGGACCTGCTCCGCTACCGCGGCCTGGTCGCCCACTTCGCTTTTCTCCAGGAGCGCTCGCGCCGATACGGGAGGCTGATTCGGGAATTGGGCGCGCTCGTGCCGTCGCCGGTGCTCATCGGAGCCTCCGGTCTGCACGTGCTTGGCGTGCGGTACCTCGAGGGCAATCTGGTCACCTGCCGCGCGGAGCGCACGAACGAGGCGATCCTCCTTGTTCCGGACACGCCGGTCGAGACGGCGGCCGGCGACTATGCGAAGGCCCACCTTGTGCCTTTTGGTGAATACGTCCCCTTCAAGGAGAGTTGGCCTTGGCTTTACGACTGCCTGAACGCCTTCACGCCGTACCGCGGCATGGAATACAGCCTCACGCCTGGCGCCCACGACCAGGAACCTTTCCGGCTGGCGTTCGACGGGGGCGAGGCGCGGTTTCAGGCCGCGATTTGCTACGAGGACGCCATGGCGTACCGGGTCCGCGAGATGGTTCGCCCGCCTGCCGACGGCGGGCGCAAGGTCGTTGACTTTGTCGTCAACATTTCCAACGATGGCTGGTTCGCGGGCAGCGTGGAACTCGACCAGCATCTGAACCTGTGTGTGTTCCGCGCGATTGAGAATCGCGTGCCGGTTGTGCGGTCCGTCAACACGGGTATCAGCGCGCTGATTGCGTCGGACGGCCGGATTGAAGCTGTTGTCCAGGACGCCGAGGGCCGTCGCCGCAGCGTCGAGGGATTCGTCGTCGGCCGGATCGCGTTGGACGATCGGCTCTCGCCCTACACGCGCGTGGGCGATGTGTTTGCGTTGGCGTGCGTGGGCGCCTCGGCCTTCGGAGGCGTCCTGGTTCTTGTCGCGAGTCTGCGCAGCCGAAAGGAGGCGAAGCCGTGAGATGGATACCGCTTGTCCTCGTTGCCGCGATCGTCCTTGCCGGGTGCCAGCCCCAGGCCGTGTGGGAGGGTGTTGCGGCAGCCGGTTCGCCACTCGATCCTTACACCGTTCTGTTGGAAGCCATTCATTCCAGCCAGCCGCCGCTCCAGGCGCTCGCGGCCGAAACGTTCCTGGAGGCCGACCGCCAGCCGCCCCGCGCCGAACTTATCCTTCTGGCCGAAACGCCCGACCCGCGGGTCCGGACGACGGGACTGGCGCTCGCGGGGACGACTCGCCGGCAGGAGTTTCTTCGTGTGGCGCAGCAGCAGTACCGCGACCCGCAGGCGGTGGTGCGCGTGTCGGCGGCGTTCGCCATGGCGATGCTCGGCGATACGTCACGCATCGGCGACCTGCGGGATGGGCTCGCCTCACCGGACGTTACGGTTCGGCGGACGGCCGTCTGGCTGCTCGGCCTGATGGGCAACCGAAGCGCGGTCGGCATGCTGTGGGTGAAGTTGACCGACCCGGACGCGGTGGTGGTGCTGCGGACGGCCGAGGCGCTCCATCGTCTCGGCTCGTCCAATGGGGTGGGGATGGTCCGTGCGATGACCGAACACAGCCAGCACTCGGTCCGCGCGTTCGCCACGCGCCTGCTGGGGCGGGTGGGCGAGAAGGCGGACATCCCCCGGCTCGAGCGTCTCTACCAGAGCCGATTCCTGGACGTCAAGTTCGCCGCCATCGGAGCGCTCGCGCAATTGGGTGATTTCAAGCGGATCGGGATGCTCGTGGATTTTCTGGACTCCGAGGACCAGCAGGCGGGGATTCTTGCCACCCGGGAACTGGCGGAAACAGGCTATCGGCCGGCCCTCGAGAAACTCGAAGGCCGGCTCAAGAAGGCGACGGACCCGATGGAACGGGCGACCGTGGCGGCGGCGATGGTCCGGATTCTGTCGGCTCGGGAATCCTGGCGGAGCCGCATCCTCGCCGACGAAAAACCCCCCGCCCTTGGTGCGGACGCCCCGGCAAGGGTTCCGACGGCACCCTAGGGGGTCCGAAAGGGGCACCTCTTGCCTTCGGACAAAGCGCCGGCGGAATCGTAATTCCCTTAGCGTTTTGCCGATCCGACCCTCGGGGCGTCAGGATTCGTGTCCGGGCCGAAGTACCGCAAGGTCACAAGCGGCTCACAGGGACTGGTGTTCTCGAAGACGACGCCTGCCCGGGCGGCGTCGTGGGTCACGAACACTTCGTCCTCGGTCATCTGGCCGTACCGGATCATCCCCGGGCAGTCCATCGTCACCTTGCCGATGCGGCCTTGGCCCTGCATCACGATCAGCCCGTAGGCGCCGTTGTCCTTGATCGTCGCCTTCGCGCCCGGCTCGATCGAGAGTTCCTTCGCGCTGAAAAGGTCCGGCGCTCCCTTGCGGACGTAGCAGACCCACCGGTCCATGTATCCCTCGCCGGAGGTGTCCGCCACCGGAACCGGAACCAGGTGGTGGTTCTGGCCGAAGTGCGGGTCGCAGTTCTCCTCGAAGTCCAGCATGTCCACGAGGTAGTCCAGGTCGCGGTGCTTCTCGGGCGGGACGTTCACGACCAGCAGGTCCCACGGGACGGGTCGGCCTTCCACCAGCGACTGGTACATCGCGAAGACGTCGCTGCCCCATTGAGGCTCGTACGTCACGAGCGACCCCGGGGCGTGCAGCACGCACGTCGGGACGTACCACCCCGTTCCGGGTTGCAGGCGGTAGGCCCGCGACAGGTCCAGGATGCCGTTGTCGCCCTCGTTCCACCGCTCCAGGCACCGCCGGACGTCGGCCTTCGTGACGCCCGGCTCCAGACCGAAATAGGTGTGGGGGAAGTTATTGCCGATGGCGTTCAATTGCGGCGGGAAGTAGTAGGATTCGGGCTTGCCCTGCAAGCCCACGCGGGCGGCCTGCTCCTCGCTCAGGTGCATGTGGTGCGGAATAGGGCCCATGTTGTCGAAGAATTTGCTGTAAACCGGCCAGCGGCGGTACTTGTCCCACATCGCCTGGCCGATGAACTGCGGCCCCCGCGCCTCGACGCCGTCGCGCAGCAGGAATCGCTCTTTGCCGATGACGATGTAACTGAGCCCTTCGTCGGGCGGCGCCCCGGGATTGGCTGCCGGCGTCGTCGAGGCAAACCACCGCTCGTCGATGCCGCCGCGGTCCATCCCCAGCGCATAGATATCCTGGGGGGCGAGTTTCAGCCTGCGCCCCGGCGTCAGAAACGCCCGCGGAACCCACGTCGGCGCCAGACGTAAGACGCCCTCGCCCGCATCCAGAGCCCGATCCACCAGTTTCTCGACGTTGCGCTGTGCCATCGCTCTTCTCCCTTAACTCGGACCACCCTATCCTGGCCGAGGCACCATCTCTCCCAAAGCACCTGTAAAACCCTTGACCACAGCCTGCCTGCCGCAGGCCGACCACGCGGCGCCTCCGGCACAGCCAGCCCAACCTCGACATGCTCTTCCTTTCTTTACCAGAACGGCGGCAGCGGAGGCAAGCAATTCCCGGCCCTTTTCGCGGAGGCGGGAGGCGGATGCACCCACGAGAATGCTTGACGGATAGGCCCGTGCGGCTTAGGATGAGATATGCGGAACCTTGGGCCGCCATGAGGGGTTCACACCTGAAACGGGAAGGCGAAAAGGAGATCGCTATGGTGCGACTGAGTAGAGGCGTCTGGGCTCTGGTGGGCGTGGCTGTCGCGCTTGTTCTCATGGGGTCGTACGGGGCGCCAGCCGAGGAGAAAGCGTCGCCGGGTCAGGCCGAGGGGTTCGTGAGCCTCTTTAACGGCAAGGACACCACCGGCTGGACGGCGACGGGCAGCGCCGAGTGGCTCGTGCGCGACGGATGCCTGGTCGGCACGCAGACCGACGGCAAGGGCGGCGACCTGACGCACGAGAAAGAATGGGACAACTTCGAACTCCGCTGCACCTACCGCGTCAAGTGGCCGGCCAACAGCGGCATCTGGTTCCGCTTCGACAAGGGCAACGGCTACCAGTTCGACATCCTGAAGTACAAGAGCCCGGTTGCCTTCAGCGGCACCCTCTACTGCCCCGGCAAGATGTTCATCACGACGAACCTGAACGAGGCGATCGAGAACCGCGACGGCTGGAACGAGGCCCGCATCTGGGCCGTCGGCGATCACCTCATCCTGTGGCTGAACGGCAAACGCGTCGGCGAATGCCGCGACAAGACCTACACGAAGGGCAAGATCGGCATCCAGGTGCACGGCGGAGACGAGTTCAAGGGGATGGAGATCGTGCTCCGGAAGATCGCGGTCCGCCCGCTGAAGGCCGACGAGCCCCCGCCGCCCATGACCGACGTGGAAAAGCCGGCCGAGCCGGCCAAGTGACGTTTGTCGCGCGTTCGCCGGCGTCGGCCCGGTTTCGGCGCTTGAGGGCGCATCGCCGGGCGCTGCACCGGACACCCAGACGCGCGGCCTTGTGCATCCTTCGGAGCGGCTGCGCGTAATGGTGCCCCAGGGGGCTTGGCAGAAAGGAGAGCAACATGACCGGTCGCTTGAGCCGGCGAGAGTTTCTGGAAGGCGCCGCTGTGGGCGGCGCGATGCTGGCGGCCCACGGGCTGAGCCGGCGCGCCAGAGCCGCCGAAGCGGAGTCCTGGCCCGCCATGCCTCCCGCCAAAATCTACACGGTCTACGCGGGGCGGGCGGGTGGCGAGTACCTCTCCAGGCCGAAAGAGGAACTCGACCGGTTCGAGAAGTACTTCGCGGACCTGGAGAAAAAACTGGGCGACGTGAAGTTTATCGGCGGGGACATGATCCCGCCGACCGACGTCGGCCAGGTGGCCTCGCGGCTGGCCGACGCCGATGCGCTGCTGATCATCCATCTCTCGGGCCACGGCGGAGACACGCCGGTCCTGACGAAACTGGTCGACGTGGGCCTGCCGACGGCGCTGTTCTCGCAGCCTTTCAGCGGCCACGGATGGATGTACTTTCCGCCTTGGCGCAAGCAGGGCAAGAAGGTGGCGCTGATGCCGACCAGCGACTGGGGGGAACTCGACCGCGTGGTGGGCCTGCTGCGCGTGCCGGCCATGCTTCGGCGGACGCGGATCCTGGCCATCGATGGCCCCAACGGTACGGCCACAGCATGCTCGCCGGAGGAGGTCAAGAAACGCCTCGGCGCCGACCTCGTGACCATTCCCAACCAACGGGTCATGGAGGCCATGCAGGCGGTCGATCCCAAGGCCGCCGAGGCCGAGGCCGAGGAGTATTGGATCCGCCAGGCCAAGGAGATCGTCGAACCCCAACGGCCGGAGATCATCGAGTCGGCCCGGATGTTCCTGGCCACAAAGAACCTTATGATCCAGGAGAAGGCCCAGGCCGTTTGCAGCCGCGCGTGCATGGGCAATCCGCGGGGGTGCCTGACGTTCAGCAAACTCAACGACCTGGGGTTCGTCGGGGCGTGCGAAGGGGACATCGACTCGACGCTCACCATGCTCCTGTTCGCCTATGCCTTCCGCGTGCCGGGCTTCATCACCGATCCGGTGATCGATACGGCCAAGAACGCCATGATCCATTTCCACTGCACCTCGGCCACGAAGATGGACGGCGCGGGCGGCAAGCGGTTGCCGTTCAGGATCCGCACCCAGACCGACTCCGGTGGCGGCGTGGCGCTGGAGGTGGAGAACCGCGTCGGGCAACCGGTCACGTGCGCCAAACTGGTCAACCTCGATACGATGCTCGTCTGCCCGGGCAAGATCATCGAGACGAGCCGAAGCCCCCTGGCCTGCCGCACCCAGTTCGCCCAGAGCGTGCCCGATGCGCAGAGGCTCTTCCTGAACTGGGGGGCCGATATGATCCAGGGCGACGTGATGACCCTTCTGCACCGTGTGGTCTTCTACGGCGACCACACGCGGTCGATGCAGATGCTGGGCGACTTGATGGGACTCAAAGTGGTGGAGGAAGGGTGACGCCCGTGGCGGCTGGCGGGATGAATCGGCGAGAGTTTGCGCGTCGGGCGGGCCGCCTGGTGGCGGCCCTGGGTG
>JBAUDW010000263.1:0-28728 GCA_049678285.1 Phycisphaerae bacterium | reverse complement strand
GCCCGGCGGCGCTGCGGCTGCGGCCGCGGCCGCCGCGGCTCGCTTGCCGCTGTGCCCACGGAACGTCCGCGTCGGCGAAAACTCGCCCAACTTGTGTCCCACCATGTCCTCCGTCACGAACACCCGGAGGTGCGTCCGCCCGTTATGCACCATGAACGTATGGCCGACGAACTCCGGAACGATCGTGCATGCACGGGCCCACGTCTTGATGGGCTCGCGGGCGCCCAGGTCTTCCATGCGCTGGACCTTCCGCAGCAGTTTCACATCGACAAACGGTCCCTTTTTGGTCGAACGTCCCATCGCTCAGGAGTTCCTTACTTCGGGATCTTCGCTTCCCCGTAGCGCCGGCTGATTCGGCGGCGAATAATATGGGCATTGGTCGGTTTGCGGCGACGGCGCGTCTTGCCGCCCTTCGCCAGCACGCCCGTCGGCGAGACCGGATCCCGGCCGCCCGACCGCCGGCCTTCCCCGCCGCCCATCGGATGGTCCACCGGGTTCATCGCCGACCCGCGGTTATGCGGCCGGCGACCCTTGTGCCGCGTCCGCCCGGCTTTGCCGACGCGGATGCTGTTGTGTTCGGTATTGCCGACCTGGCCGATGGTAGCGCGGCAACGGATGTTGACGCGGCGCATTTCGCCGCTCGGCAGGATGATGTGCGCCCAGTTGCCCTCTTTCGCGCTCAGGGTGGCCGACCGGCCGGCCGACCGCACCAGTTTTCCGCCCTCGCCGGGCGCCATCTCGATGTTGTGCACCGGCAGCCCCGCCGGAATGTTCGCCAGCGGCATGCAGTTGCCGGTGTGCGGCTCCACACGTTCGCCGCTTTCCACTTTCTGTCCGATCTGGAGGCCTTCCGGGGCGAGGATGTACCGCTTTTCGCCGTCGGCGTAATGAATCAGCGCGATGCGGGCGCTTCGGTTCGGGTCGTACTCGATGGCCGCCACCTTGCCCGCCACACCGTCCTTGTCCCGACGGAAATCCACGATGCGGTAGAGCCGGCGATGGCCGCCGCCCCGGAACCGGGCCGTCGTCACGCCTTGGTTGTTCCGGCCCCCCTTGCGCGCGATGCGAACCGTCAGGCCCTGCTCCGGACGCTTCTTCGTAAGGTCCGAGAAGTCCTGGACGCTCGAGCGGCGACGTCCCGCGCTCGTCGGCTTGTATTGCTTGATAGCCATTCGAGATCAATCCTTCTCGCGTCGCCGAACGCTTCGGCGACCCCTAGAACAGGTCAATGTGATCGTCCGGGTGCAGCGTCACGACGGCCTTCTTCATGCCGGCCGTCCGGCCGTGCGTATACCGATAGCGCCGCTGCTTGCCCTGCCGTTTCATCGTCCGCACCTTCTCGACCCGCACTTCGTAGATTTTCTTGATCGCTTCGCGAATCTGCTGCTTGTTCGCACGCTCATGCACCTGGAACGCGTACTGGTTGAGTTTCTCGTTCTGGGTCGTCCCCTTCTCGGTAATGAGCGGCTTGATGACAACCTGGTAGGGGTCCATCAGTTCTTCCTCGACCCGAGGAGGGCCTCGAACGCCGACCGGGTGAACACGACGCACTTCGGCCAGAGCACATCGTAGGCGTTCAGGTCCGCCACCGGCCTGACGCGTACCCGCGCCAGATTCCTCGCCGATTTCCACAGCACGCCGGCATCGGCCGGCAATGCCAGCAGGCACGTCCGATCCACTCCCATGGCCGCCAGCGCCCGCGCCACCTCGCGCGTCTTGGGTTTCTCCAGGTTCAAGCCGTCCAGCACGAGCACCTCGGCTTCCAGCATCCGGGCCAGCAAGGCCGAATCCAGCGCCCGCCGGCGCATTTTCTTCGGCATCGACAGCGAAAAATCTCGCGGCCGCTTCGCGAACGCGTGGCCCCCGCCTCGACGGATCGGGTTGGCGCGGGGACCCATTCGTGCGCGGCCGGTGTGTTTCTGGGCGTGGATTTTCTTCGTCGAGTAGGCGATCTCGCCTCGGCTCTTGGTCTTGGCGGACCCGACGCGTTGATTCGCCTCGTGGCGCCGCACGGCCAGACGCAGAAGGTCCATGTGGACCTCACCTCCGAACCAGGCCTCGTCGACCTGGATGCGGTCCACTTTGCTGCCGTCCGGGTTGTATACCGCGACCTCGATCATGGCCTCTCGCGTATCCAATCGCTTCACTTCTTCGCCACGCCTACCTTCCTGGCGCTGCGGACGAACACATACCCGTTGCTCGGGCCGGGCACGCTGCCCCGGACGACGATCAGGTTCGCTTCGGCGTCCACTCGCACGACCGCCAGACGTTCCGCGGTCCGGCGGACATGGCCCATGTGACCGGCCATGCGCTTCCCCTTTCGGACGCCGCGGCCCGGAATGCCGGAGCCTTCGCCGATACCGCCAGCGGAACGGTGCTTCCGCTCCGTGCCGTGGCTGCTCGACTGACCGCCGAAACCGTGCCGCTTCATCACGCCCGCGAACCCGCGGCCCTTCGTCACACCGACCACGTCCACCAACTTGACGTCCTCGAAGACCACGACGGTCACCGAACCGCCCGCCTCATAGGCCGAGAGGTCGTCCGTGCGGTATTCGCGGACGAATCGCTTCGGCGTCGCGCCCGCCTTTTTGGCATGGCCGGACTCGGCCTGGGTCGCCCGGCGAGCCACCTTCTCCTCAAAGCCCATCTGGACGGCATTGTATCCGTCCGTCTCGACGGTCTTGATCTGAAGCACCTGGCACGGGCCCGCTTCGATGACCGTGACCGGGACGTACCGGCCCTGGTCGTCGTACACGTTGGTCATGCCGACCTTTTTCCCCAGGATGGCTGGCATCCGGCTACGCCTTAATCTTGATATAAACTCCCGCCGGCATGTTCAACTTATTGAGGGCGTCGACCGTCTTGGTGGTCGGCTCCTCAATGTCGATCAGCCGCTTGTGCGTCCGAATCTCAAACTGTTCGCGGCTCTTCTTGTCAATGTGGGGCGAGCGAAGCACCGTGTACCGTTCGATGCGTGTCGGCAACGGAATCGGGCCCTTGACCCGGGCACCCGTGCGTTTGCTCGTTTCGACGATCTCGGCTGCGCTCTGGTCCAGAACGCGGTGATCGTACGCCTCCATGCGAATTCGGATTCGGTCGCCGGCCATTCGGGCCCTCAAGTCGCTCAAGGCACCATGCTATAAGACGACATACTCCCTCTGCGCGGCCCCGCGCTTCGAAAACCGCGCGGGTCGCCGAAGGACGCATTGGTCACCGCCTCACGCAGAGCCGGTGTCTTTTCAAAGTGTCGAGACCATGCAGTGTAGCAACGCGGTATTGTCTGTCAACCTATTTTTGCCGCAAAAACGCCTTTGGGGACCTCGCCCGGCCCCCCCCTCAGGCCAGGATCTCCCTGGCCACCTCGTCCGGGACGACGGCATAGCGTTCGGGCTCCATCGAATACGTCGCCCGCCCCTGGGTCAGGCTCCGGACCACCGTCGCGTAGCCGAACATGGCCGCCAAAGGCACCGTGGCTGTAATCACCCGGGCTGTGCCTCGCAGGTGGGTTTCCCGGATCTCCGCCCGCCGGGCCATCAGATCGGCCGTAATGTCCCCGAAATACTCGTTCGGAGCCACCACCTGGAGCCGCATGATCGGCTCCAGAAGCTGGATGCCGGCCTTGGCGACGGCATTCTGGAGGGCGATGCTCCCCGCGGCCTCAAACGCGATTTCCGACGAATCCACCTCGTGGTACCGTCCGTCCAGGAGCGTCACGGTCACGTCGATCAGCGGGTAGCCGGTTTCGATGCCGGCACCCGCCGCGTCGCGGATGCCGTGCTCGACGGCCGGAACGAATTCCGCCGGGATCGTCCCGCCCTTGATTGCATCGACGAAGGTGATCGGGTCGCTCTCCAGGTCGCCCTTGGGCCTCGGCTCAACGCGGATCCAGACGCGTCCGTACTGGCCCCGGCCTCCCGTCTGGCGGATGAACTGGCCCTCCACCTCCACCGCCTTGCGGATCGTCTCACGGTAAGCGACGCGAGGCCGGCCGACAACAGCATCCACCTTGAAGTCCCTGAGCATGCGGTTCTTCAGGACGTCCAGATGCAGTTCCCCCATGCCGGAGATGATCGTCTGGCTCGTCTCAGGATCCACGCGGTACTCGAACGTCGGGTCCTCGCGCGCCAGCGTCCGAAGCACTTCGCCGAGCCGCTGGCGGTCGGCGCTTGTTCGCGGCTCGATGGCCATCGAGATGACCGTCTTCGGCACCCCGATCACCTCCAGGTACACCGGGTGGTGGGTGTCGCAGATCGTTTCGCCGGTGACCGATTCCCGGAGGCCCACGACCGCGATGATGTCGCCCGCGCTCACCTCGTCCTCGCGAATCCGCTCGTCGGCGTGCATCCGCCAAAGGCGCTGAACGTTTTCCTTCTTGCCGCGCGTCGGATTCAGCACGCGCGTCCCCGCGTGCAGGCGGCCGCGGTACACCCGCACCCAGTGCAAGTCGCCGTGCGCGTCCGCCGATATCTTGAATACCAGTCCCACGAACGGCGCGTCCGGGTCGGGCTCGACCTGGACTTCTTTCACCTCGCCCCGCTTGCCGGGCGCGTGCCCCGTCACGGCGCCGACATCCAGCGGGCTCGGCAAGTAGTCGGCCACGGCGTCCATAAGGAGTTGAACGCCCTTGTTTTTCAGGGCCGCCCCGCACAGGCAGGGGATCAACTTCGATTGGATGCACCCCAGGCGGATTGCCGACCGGAGGTCTTCGACGCCGACCGCGTGGTCCTCCAGATACTTGGCCATCAGGCGTTCGCAGACCTCGCCGGCCCGCGCCACGAGTTCCTCGCGAGCGTGCTCCGCCGGGTCGCGCATGTCCGGCGGGATATCCGTTTCCTCGACGTCGGTTCCCAGGTCGTTGCGGTAGTAGTAGGCCCGCATCCGCACAAGGTCCACGATGCCGCGGAAATCCGCGCCCTGCCCGATGGGCAGTTGGATGGGGACGGCGGCGGGGTGCAGCCGCTCGCGGATCTCAGCCAGGACGCGCTCCCAGTCGGCACCGACACGGTCGAGTTTGTTGATGAAGGCGATGCGCGGCACGTGGTACCGGTCGGCCTGATGCCAGACGGTCTCGCTCTGGGCCTCCACGCCTCCGACGGCGCAGAAGACCACCACGGCCCCGTCCAGGACGCGCAGGGACCGTTCTACCTCGATCGTAAAGTCAACGTGGCCGGGCGTGTCAATCAGGTTGATCGTTCGACCTTTCCACGGCAGGGTCGTGGCAGCCAAGTGGATCGTGATCCCGCGCTGCTGCTCTTCCGGGTCGAAGTCCATGACGGCCGTGCCGTCGTGCACCTCGCCCATCTTGTAGGTCTTGCCGGCGTAGTAGAGAATGCGCTCGGTGACCGTGGTTTTACCGGCATCGATGTGCGCGGTAATACCGATGTTTCGAATTCTGTCCAGGTCGCCACAGGCGACCCGACCCGGCGGGCTGTCGGTGGCCATCGCTCGGCTCGTACCTTCGGGCGGAGGGCGCATACGGCCGGCCCTCCCCCTGTTCCCACCGCCTTTTCCTGTCAAGGCGGCCGATTCTTGTCTGGCTGGAGACCCGGAAAAAAGCGGGGCCTGCGCGCCATTGCCCGCAGGCCCCAGGAATTACCACGCGAAGTGGGCGAACGCCTTATTGGCCTCGGCCATTCGGTGCACGTTCTCTCGCGTCTGGATCGCGGTTCCTTCACGCTTGTACGCCGCGAGGAGTTCCTCGGCCAGGCGGTCGGCCATCGGCTTACCCGATCGGCCTCGCGCCGCCTCGAGAATCCAGCGGATCGCCAGGCTCAGGCGACGCTTCTCGTTCACCTGCATCGGGACCTGGTACGTCGCACCGCCCACGCGCTTCGAGCGGACCTCGATGCGGGGCTTCACATTGTCCACCGCCTGGGTAAACAGTTCCAGCGGCTGGACGTCCTTGACCTTCTCGGCAATCAGGTCCATCGCCCCGTAGAAAACGCGCTGCGCCGCTGCTTTCTTTCCCTGCCACATCATGCAGTTGATGAACGTCTGCACGAGGTCGCTGTTGAACCTGGGGTCCGGGCGCATGTGCGTGTGGCTCGCGGTCCACTTCTTGTATGCCATAGCGATCTCCCAGCCGCCCGGGTGGTCCCGGCGGCGGCCTACCTGCCTTTCTTCGCCCCGTACTTGGAACGGCTCTGTTTGCGGTTCTCCACGCCCAGCGCGTCCAGCGTGCCGCGGATAATGTGATACCGGACGCCCGGCAGGTCGCGGACTCGCCCGCCGCGCACCAGCACGATGGAGTGCTCTTGAAGGTTGTGGTCGATGCCGGGAATGTACGCGGTGATCTCCTTGCCGGTCGACAGGCGCACGCGCGCGATTTTCCGCAGGGCGGAGTTCGGCTTCTTGGGCGTCATGGTGCGCACGAGCGTGCACACGCCTCGCCGCTGCGGGCACCGCGCCAGCGCCTGGCTCTTCGACTTCGACTTCTGTTTCCGGCGTCCTTTTCGGACGAGTTGGTTGATCGTCGGCATCCTTCGTTTTCTCCCTGTTTGCCTTTCCCGTCCGCCTTAGGCTTCCGACAACCGTTGCCTGACCTCGGACCCCAGACCGATGGGCGCCTGCTCTTCGGCGGCAGGCGCCTCGGCGGCCACGGGGGGCTCCGCATGGAGCCGCACCGTCGCCTCCAGGTACGGCTTGAAACCCGTCCCCGCCGGAATGAGGTGCCCCAGCACCACGTTTTCCTTGAGGCCCAGGAGCGGGTCCGCTTTACCCGCCAGCCCCGCTTCCGTCAAGACCTTGGTCGTTTCCTGGAAACTGGCGGCCGAGAGGAACGATTCGCTCTGGAGACTGGCCTTCGTAATTCCCAGGAGCATGGTCTTGGCGGTGGCGGGCTTGGGCCGGCGCTTCTTGGGCTCCGCGCCGCCGCCCTGCTCGGCAATCGCCGCCGCTTCCTCAAATTCGCTTTTCAGCACCAGTTGCTCTTCCTCGAACTCCGTGTCGCCGGGGTCCACGACCTTGACCATCTGGCCCAGGCGCTGGTTTTCGGCGCGGAACCGGAACTTGTCCACCACCTCGCCGGGGAGGAAACTGGTGTCGCCCGGTCGGTCGACGCGGACTTTGCGCAGCATCCGCGAAAGGATCGCTTCGATGTGTTTGTCGTCGATCGTGACCGGCGCGGACCGGTACACGTTCTGGATCTCCCGCAGCAAGTATTTCTGGAGTTCCGCCTCGCCGGCGATCCGCAGCATGTCGTGGGGAACGAGCGGACCGTCCGTGAGCATGTCACCGGCCTTCACCTGATCGCCCGTGTGGACCCTGAGGTGGCGGTCGTGCGGGACGTAGTGCTCTTTCTCGATGCCCGTCTCGGGGTTCCGCACGATGATCGTCATCTTGCCGCGCTTCTTCTCCTGCGACAGTTCCACCACGCCGTCGATCTCGCTCATGACGGCGGGCTCCTTCGGCTTGCGGGCCTCAAAGAGTTCCGTGACGCGCGGCAGGCCGGCCGTGATGTCCTGCGTGCCCGTGATTTCCCGCGGGCGCCGCGCCAGGATCGTGCCCGGCACGACGGTCTCGCCTTCCTCAATCTCGACGTACGTGCGGGCGGGGATGTAATGAAACTCGAGGATCTTGCCTTCCCGGTCCTCGATGATGATGCGGGGGTGGAGTTCGCCTTTGTGCTCGATGACCAGCCGGCGCTTGAAGCCCGCCCGGTCCTCCTCGATGCGCATCGTCTCGCCCTCGACGATGTCGGCGTAGCGGGCGATGCCTTCGTCCTCCGCCAGGATGGGGGCCATGTGCGGGTCCCACTTGCAGACCAGTTCTCCGGCCTTGACCTTGGCTTCGTCCTTCACCAGAAGCGTGGCCCCGAGGGGAACGCCGAAACGTTCCAGTTCCCGGCCCTTCGGGTCGAGGACGAGGATCTCGCCATTGCGCTTGAGGCCGATGGTGCGTTCGCCCTCGCTGTCTTTCACGGAAACCGCCCGGATGCCGTGGTACTTCACCACGCCGTCCTGGCCGGCCCGATGCTCGCTCTGGAGCACCGCGCGGTGGGCGGTGCCGCCGATGTGGAACGTCCGCATCGTCAGTTGGGTGCCCGGCTCGCCGATGGACTGGGCGGCGATGATGCCGACCGCCATGCCCTCTTCCACCAGTTTGCCGCTCGACCGGTCCACGCCGTAGCACATTGCGCAGCACCCGAACGGGGACTCGCACGTGAGCGGGCTGCGGACGCGAAGGCGGTCGATGCCGAGTTCTTCGATCTTCGACGCCGCCCCTGCCGTAATCACTTCGCCGACCCGCACGACGTATTGGTCGGTGAGCGGGTCCACGATGTTCTGGGCGGAGATGCGGCCGACGATGGCGTCGGCGAGCGGCCGGTCCACCTCGCCGCCCGCGTACCACACTTCTTTCTCGACCGAGTTCAGCGTCTCGCAGTCGCGCTCGGCAATGATGACGTTCTGGGCGACGTCAGCGAGTTTGCGCGTCAGGTACCCCGAGTCGGCCGTCTTCAGGGCCGTATCCGCCAGGCCCTTGCGCGCGCCGTGGGTCGAGGAAAAGTACTCCAGCACGGTGAGGCCTTCGCGGAAGTTGGCCTTAATGGGCGTTTCGATGATCCGGCCGGAGGGCTTCGCCATCAGGCCTCGCATGCCCGCTAACTGCCGCACCTGGTCGATGCTGCCCCGGGCGCCCGAATGCGTCATCAGCCAGATGGGGTTGAGGCGCGGCCGGCCGTCGCGCGTGTCGCTCTGAAGTTCCTTCATCATTTCGGAAGTCACCTGTTCCCGCGCGTGGGTCCAGGCGTCGATCACCTGGTTATAGCGCTCGCCGTCGGTGATGACGCCCACCTCGTAGTTCCGGTTGATCCGGTCCACCATCTTCTGGGTGGCCTCGAGGATCTTGCGTTTCTTCTCGACGGGGACGCGCAGGTCTTCCGTGGAGAACGACAGGCCCGCCAAGGTGGACCACTTAAACCCGAGTTCCTTGATCGCGTCCAGCACGTCGATCGTGGCCGACCGCCCGAGTAGCCGGTAACAGTCGCTGATGACCTGGGCCGTTCCTTTCTGGTTCAGCGCAAAGTTATAGAACGGCATCCCTGTCGGGAGGATGTCATTGAAGAGGATGCGGCCGACGGTGGTTTCGATCCGCCGGTTCTTGGGGCCCGCCTCTGTGCCGTCTTCCGTCGCGAGTTGGAGCCCTTCCGGCAGACGGACGAGGATGCGGGCGTGGAGGCTCACGATGCCGTGCGCGTGGGCGGCGATGGCCTCCTGGAGGCTCGCGAAGGCTTTGTCCTCGCCCTTCTCGCCCAGGTTCATGTTCGTCAGGTAGAAACACCCGAGGACGACGTCCTGGCTGGGACTCATGATTGGAGCCCCGTTCGACGGGCTGAAAATGTTGTTCGTGCTCATCATCAGCACGCTGGCGTCCACCTGGGCCTCGATCGAGAGCGGCAGATGAACCGCCATTTGGTCGCCGTCGAAGTCGGCGTTGAAGGCCCGGCACACGAGCGGATGAATCTTGATGGCGTTGCCTTCGATCAGAACCGGCTCGAACGCCTGGATGCCCATGCGGTGCAGCGTCGGCGCGCGGTTCAGAAGCACCGGGTGCTGGTGCGTCACTTCTTCCAGGATGTCCCACACCTCGCGGTCCTGGCGCTCCAGCATCCGCTTGGCGCTCTTGATGGTGTCGGCGTAACCGAGTTCCTTCAGACGCCGGATGATGAACGGCTGGAACAGTTCCAGCGCGATCTTCTTCGGCAGGCCGCACTGATGCAGTCGCAACTCCGGGCCGATGACGATGACGCTTCGGGCCGAGTAGTCCACTCTTTTTCCCAGCAGGTTCTCGCGGAAGCGACCCTGCTTGCCCTTGATCATATCGGTGAGCGACTTCAGCGGCCGGTTCGACGATCCCAGCACCGGCCGCCGGCAACGGGCGTTATCGAACAGCGAGTCCACCGCCGCCTGAAGCATCCGCTTCTCGTTCCGGATGATCACCTCGGGCGCGTTCAGGTCCACCAGTTTCTTCAGCCGATTGTTCCGGTTCATGATCCGCCGGTACAGGTCATTGAGGTCGCTCGTGGCAAAGTTGCCCGAGTCCAGCAGCACGAGCGGCCTGAGGTCCGGCGGAATCACCGGAATGACGTCCAGCACCATCCATTCCGGCTGGTTGCCCGACTCGCGCAGCGACTCCACCAGCCGCAGTCGCTTCGTCAGATTCCGGATCTTCTGCTTCGAGCGGGTCTTCTCGAGACCGTCCCGAAGTTCCAGGGAAAGCGCCGCCAGATCCAGCCGCTGGAGCATTTTCTTCACGGCTTCGGCGCCCATGTCGGCCTCGAACTCCGAGCCGTACTGCTCCCGCATCTCGCGGTACTCTTCCTCGCTCAGCAGTTGCTTGGGCTTCAGCGGCGTCGGGCCGGGGTCCACCACCACATAGTCCTGGAAGTAAATCACCTTCTCCAGGTCCGACACTTTTATGTCCAGCAAGGTGCCGAGGCGGCTCGGCATCGCCTTGAAGAACCAGATGTGCACCACCGGCGCCGCCAGGTTGATGTGCCCCATGCGTTTGCGTCGGACGCGGCTGTGGGTGACCTTGACGCCGCAACGGTCGCAGATCATCCCCTTATGCTTCGTCCCTTTGTACTTGCCGCAGAAGCACTCCCAATCACGCTCCGGGCCGAAGATCCGCTCGCAGAACAGGCCGTCACGCTCCGCGCGGTAGGTGCGGTAATTGATCGTCTCCGGCTTCTTCACTTCGCCGAACGACCACGAGCGGATGTCGTTGGGGCTGGCCAGCGAGATCCGCACGCTCCCGTAGTCGTTGATCTTCTCGTAAATGTTTTCAATCGCCATGGCGATCGGCTCCTCCAGTCCATGGATCGAGCGCGTTCGGGGACGCTCTTACAGCCGCTTCTTCTCCAACTGGATGTTCAGGCACAGCCCCTTGATCTCGTTCGTCAGCACGTCGAACGAGACGGGCGTCCCTGCTTCCAGCTTGTTCCGGCCCATGACCATCGACTCGTAAATCTTCGTCCGGCCTTCAACGTCGTCCGATTTGACGGTCAGAAGTTCCTGCAACACGTAGGCCGCGCCGTATCCTTCCAGCGCCCACACTTCCATTTCGCCGAACCGCTGGCCGCCCGACCTCGCCTTGCCGCCCAGCGGCTGCTGTGTGATCAGGCTGTACGGGCCCGTCGCACGCGCGTGCACCTTGTCGTCCACCAGGTGGTGCAACTTCATCATGTAGATGTAACCGACCGTCACCGCCTGGTCGAACGGTTCGCCCGTGCGGCCGTCGTAGAGCGCGATCTTGCCGTCGCGCGGCAGGCCGGCCTCTTGGAGCAGGTCGTGGATCATGTCTTCCTTGCACCCGTCGAACACGGGCGAGATGGCCTGGAATCCCAGCACCTTCGCCGCCCACCCCAGGTGCGTCTCCAGGATCTGGCCGACGTTCATGCGGCTCGGCACGCCGAGCGGGTTCAGCAGGATCTCGACCGGCCGGCCGTCCGGCAGGAACGGCATGTCCTCGGCTGGCAGAATCCGCGCAATGACGCCCTTGTTCCCGTGCCGGCCCGCCATCTTGTCGCCCACCGACAGCGTCCGCTTCGTCGCGATCCACACCTTCACCATCTCCAGGACGCCCGTCGGCAGTTCATCGCCCCGTTTCAGCCTCGCGACCTGCCGCTCCTTCTCGTCCAGCATCTCTTCGATTTTCGGCCACTCGCGGCGAACGATCTCCCGGCCCTCGTCGAACGATTGGCTGCGCGTCTGGATCTTCTCGTAGTCGAACCGCTCGATCTGCGAGAGCACGTCGGCCGGTTCCTTCGGCTCGCCGTACGCCACCCCCGTCTCCGGGTCCGCGATTTTCGTCCGCAGCGTCGCGTTCAGCATGTCCACCAGGTCGCGGAACGCCGACACGATCCGATCGTCCATTTCCTTCGCCACGCGCCGGGCCTCACGCGACCGCCGGCGACGCTCCGAGTCCGAAAGGTGCGCCACCCGGCTGAACTTCTCCGCCGCGATCACGATCCCCTCCGTCCCGCCCGGAACGGTCAGGCTGTCGTTCTTCACGTCCTCGCCCGCGCGCCCGAAGATCGCGTGCAGGAGTTTTTCCTCCGGCGAAAGTTCCGTCTTCGACTTCGGGCTCACCTTCCCCACCAGGATGTCCCCGGGCTGCACCCGTGTCCCGGTCCGGATGATGCCTTCCTCGTCCAGGTTCCGCAGTTGACGCTCCGACACGTTCGGAATGTCGCGCGTGAACTCCTCGCGCCCCAGTTTTGTCTCCCGCACCTCCACCTCGAACTCGTCGATGTGGATGCTCGTGAACCGGTCGTCCTTCAGCAGGTTCTCGCTCACGAGGATGGCGTCCTCAAAATTGAAGCCGTCCCACGTTATGAACGCCACCAGGATGTTGCGCCCCAGCGAGAGTTCTCCGTCCTTCGTCCCGGCGCCGTCCGCGATCACCCGCCCCGTTTTCACTTTCTGGCCGACCTCGACGATCGGTTTCTGGTTCAGACAGGTCCGCTCGTTCAGGCCGACGAACTTCCGCAGGACGTATTCCGTCTCCCACCCGTCGCGGTTCCGCACGACGATTCGCCGGGCGTCCACGTACACCACCTCGCCCGCTTCCTGCGCCCGGACGACCATGCCCGAGTTTTCCGCCACGGGCTTTTCCATCCCCGTCACCACGATCGCCGGCTCCGGCTGGAGCAGCGGCACCGCCTGGCGCTGCATGTTCGACCCCATCAGCGCCCGGTTCGCGTCGTCATGCTCCAGGAACGGGATCAGGCTCGCCGACACCCCTACCAACTGCTTCGGGCTGGTGTCGACGTACTGGACGTCCGCGGAGGGGACCTGCTTAAAGTCACCCGCCACGCGCGCCACCACCACGTCCGACAGAATCTTGCCGTCCGGGTCGGTCGGCACGTCGGCTGGCGCCAGGATGTGCTCGATCTCCTCGTCCGCCCGCATCCACCGCACTTGGCCGTTCACCTTGCCCTTCACGACCTCGCGGTACGGTGTGATGAGGAAGCCATATGGATCCACCGTCGCGTAGATGCCCAACTGGGCGATCAGGCCGATGTTCGTCCCTTCCGGCGTCTCCACAGGGCAGATGCGCCCGTAGTGCGACACGTGCACGTCGCGGACCTCGAACCCCGCGCGCTTGCGATTCAGGCCGCCCGGCCCGAGGGCCGAGAGGCGCCGTTCGTTCGCCAACTGCGCCAGCGGGTTCGTCTGGTCCACCACCTGCGAGAGTTCCGAACGACCGAAGAAAAACTCGATGGAACTCGAGACGCTCTTCGAGTTGATGAGCGTCCGGGGCGTCAGTTCCTTCGGGTCCTTCAGGCTCATCCGCTCCTGGACCGTTCGGCGGAGTTTCAGGAACCCCTTGCGGACCTCGTCGCCGGCCAGTTCGTCAATCGTCCGGAGGCGCCGGTTCCCGAGGTCGTCGATGTCATCGGTCGCCCCTTCGCCCGCCCGCAGTTTCATGATGTAGCGGAGGCACTCGATGAAGTCCTCCGGCCGAAGGGTCATTTCGTCCTCGGCCACCTGGGTCCCGAACTTACGGTTCAGGCGGAAGCGGCCGACCCGGCTCAGCCGGTACCGGTTCGCGTCGTAGAACTTCTCCCGGAAGAGTTGCTTGGCCTTGTCAAGGTTCGCGGGGTTTCCGACGCGCAAGCGCCCGTAGATATAAAGGATCGCCGCCTCGTAGAGCCCCATGTCGGCCTTGTCCGTCTTGTCGTCCTGGAGCGTGTTCAGGACGAGCGGGTCGCAGTTCGGGTCGGCCACGACCTCGATCGCACCCGCAGGCGCCGACGTGCGGCGGGGATATCGCATGAGACAGTTGTCGGAGATTTCGTCCCCCGTCAGGTGGTCACTGATGCGCTGGCGGATCGTATTGGACTCAGCGCCTTCGCTCTTTTGCGACCCCGTCTTTGCCCCGGCGAGTCCCACGTACTCGATCTTTCCGGTCTTATGATTGCGGAAGAAGTAAAGGCCCTGGTCTTTGGGTATGCTGCCGTAGACGAAGCCCTTGGCGCCGCGGAGCGACTTGACGGCCACCCAACCCTTATCGGAGTCGCAGGCCTTTTTGATTTCCTCGTACACGGGCTCCAACGCCGCAATCCAGGGGGCCTTGCGCTCCTGGTTGAATTTCGGCATGCCCTTCTTGGCGGACTCGCGGAAATCCTGCATCAAGCGGCATTCAAGGGCCTCGAGTTCTTCCTTGGCCAGGGGCTCACCGGCGGCATTGCGGGTCACCACCCACTTGATGTCGAATCCCGGGGCTTCCTCCTGGTAGCGGACACGGGCTTCGCGGGCTTCCTCCATAACGTTGCCGGTGGCACGGGCTACGCGGGCATTCCTCAGCGTTTCCCACTTCTCGCCGATCCGTTCCCCGGCCTGAAGGATGACCTCGCCCGTGTCCTTGTCCACCACCGGCGCCGAGACGTAGAAGTCCTGGACCGGCGTGCCGCGCTTCACCTGCGACAGCACCAGCCGCTTCGTCTCGTAGAAGAGGCGGATGATCGTCTCGGTATCCGAGTACTTCGCGTCCATTGCCCGCAGAAAAGCCGTCACCGGAATCTTGGAGGACTGGTCGATCCGCATCTGAAGCGTGTCGCGCTTCGAGACGTTGATCTCAATCCACGAACCGCGCTCGGGGATGATGCGGCACGAATGGAGGCGGCGGTCGCCCGCTTCCAGGGTCATCGAGAAATCGACGCCGGGCGAGCGGTGCAACTGGCTCACGATGACGCGCTCCGCCCCGTTGATGATGAACTCCCCCCCGCCCATCATGATCGGGATTTCGCCGACGTACACCTCTTCCTCGATCGGCTCGGGGTACGCTTGGCCCGACAGGCGGACCGTGATGCGGAACGGCATGCCGTAGGTGAGGCGAAGGGCCCGGCACTGGTCCGGCGTGTATCGCGGCCGGCCGAGACGGTACGAAATGTAGTCCAGACGCATGGACTCATCGTAACTCGTGATGGGGAACACCTCGCGCAGCACCGCTTCCAGGCCGCTGTTTCGGCGCCTCGCCGGGTCTGCCGACAATTGCAGAAACTCCCGGTACTTCCGGGTCTCGATCTCCACCAGATCCGGGATCGCCAGGATTTCGCTTGCGCGGCCGAAGTATCGTTGTTCCATCGCGATCACCTCGCTAATGGTTCACACTTGCGCGAGAGCGCGCCACTCGGCTCTCGCGCGCCGTTCGAGCCCCGGGCGTCAGCCCGCGGGCATCCGACGCGCCTGCTCAGGTAGCCGCCCGCCGCGGCGGGCGGCTCGTGGGGCGGCGAGCGCCACCTTACTTCAACTCCACCGTGGCGCCGGCTTCTTCCAACTTCTTTTTGATGTCCTCGGCTTCTTCTTTCGAGACGCCTTCGCGGACCGCCCTCGGCGCGCCCTCGACGAGTTCCTTGGCCTCCTTGAGGCCCAGGTTCGTGATATCCCGAAGGGCCCGCACCACGGGGATCTTCTTGTCGCCGCACGACACCAGGACGACGTCGAAGGTCGATTTCTCCTCCTCCGCCGGTGCGGCTGCCGCCGCCATCGGCATCGCCACCGCCGCCGGCGCCGCCGCCTTGATCCCGTGCGTTTCTTCCAGGTAGTCGCCCAGTTCCTTGGCCTCAAGTACCGTCAGGCCGACGATCTCGTCGCCGAGCGTCTTCACCTTCTTGCTCCAGGTCCGTTCTGCCGTTTCTTGCGCCATGCTTCGTGCCTCCGCTCCTTGTTACTGCTTGCTGGATTCCGTTCCCGTATCCGACGGTTTGTTCTGGCCGGGCGCATCCGCTGCGCTTCCCGGGGGTTCCGTCCCACCGGCTTTTCCGGTTTCCTCTTTCGCAGGTTCGTCCGCGGCCCGGGTCTCCGGTTCGGCAGCCGGCCCGGCGCGCTCCTGGAGTTCGCGGACCTGCCCCAGCAGTCGGCCCGCCGGTGCCGTCGCCAGCGCCACGACGCGGCCGGCCTGGCCCAGCACCTTCCCGATCACCTGGGCGATGAGTTCCTCGCGGCCCGGCAGTCGCGCCAGCACGTCCAGGTCCGCTCCCGACAGGACCTGGCCCGCGCTGTATCCGCCGCGGATATCGAGTTCCGTCAGCGTCTTGGCCTCTTGGACGATCGTCTTGGCGATCTCGACGATGCTGTCGCCGCCCCACACCAGCGCGCTCGGGCCCCGCAGCAGGGCCGTCGCCCCTTCGAGCCCCAGCGCCCCCAGCGCCCGTCGGCACAGGCGATTTCTCACCACCATCGCCTGGATGCCTTTGGCGCGCAGCGTGTCGCGCAGCACCGTCATCCGCCCCACGTCGATCCCGGACGTGCCGACCACCGCCATCTCCGACACGTCACGGAACCGTTTCTCGTACTCGGCGACGATCACTTCTTTGATCGGACGGCTCATCGCTTAGTCTCGCTCTTCGCTTCGTTGTCCGCACGCCGACTACGCGCCGATCGGCAGCGTCTTCATGTCAATCGAAAGGCCGGGCATCATGGTCGCGCTGAGGGTCGCCTTCACAAAGTACTGCCCCTTCGCCGACGCCGGCTTCGCGCGGCGAATGTGCTCCATCAGCGCCTCGACGTTCCGCACGATCGCGTCCACCTCGAAACTCACCTTCCCGACGATCGCGTGGACGTTGCCGCCGCTGTCGTTCCGATACTCCAGTTTTCCCGCCTGATACTCGGCGACGAGTTTCGGCAGGTCCGTGCCGACGGTGCCGGCCTTCGGCGTCGGCATCTTGCCCTGCGGGCCGAGGATCCGCCCCAGTTTCGCCACTTTGCTCATCACCTGCGGGTGCGCCACCGCCACGTCGAAATCCATCCACCCACCCTGGATCTTCTCCACCAGGTCGTCAATCCCCGCCTCGACGGCCCCCGCCTTCTTCGCCTCCTCCACCTGCTCGACCGGGCAGAACGCGATGACTCGCCGGCTCCGCCCCAAGCCCGCCGGCAGGCTGATCGAGCCGCGAAGGTTCTGGTCCGACTGTTTCGGGTCGATCCCCATCTTCAGATGCAGTTCGACGCTCTGGTCGAACTTGGTCTGCGGCATCTGTTTCAACAGCGCCACCGCGTCCCGCAACGAATAGGCGTCCTGGGTGACGACGGCCTGGGCGGCTCGAAAACGCTTCCCGTGTTTTGGCATGGTTGCCTCCGTGGTCCAAGCCCCGCCTCATGCGGGTCCCACAAAGGGGGGCGCCGGCCGTCAGGCCTTGTCCGATCGGCCCCCTACGGGGCCGGCGCTTGTCTTAGCCGCAACCGCGGGGATCGCCGCGACGGTGTCGCTCTCCGACGCCTCAGCGGCAGAAAGCGGAGGAAGACCCTCCAGCGACTCCACCACCTCGATCCCCATGCTGCGGGCGGTTCCCTCGACAATTCGCATCGCCGCTTCCACGCTCGACGCGTTCAGGTCGCGACGCTTCTTCTCCGCAATCTCGCGGACTTGCGCCCAAGTCACTCGGCCGATTTTTGTCTTATTCGGCTCGCCGCTCCCAACGACGATCCCCGCCGCCTGCTTCAGCAGCGCCGACGCCGGCGGGCTCTTCAGCACAAACTCGAACGAACGGTCCTTATACACCGTGATCTCGGCCGGGATAATCATCCCCTGCTGGTCGCGCGTCCGCTCGTTGAACTGCTGAACGAACTGGCCGATGTTCACCCCATGCTGGCCCAGCGCAGGACCCACCGGCGGGGCCGGCGTCGCCTGCCCGCCCGGGCACTGCAACTTGATCTTCGTCACTACCGCCTTCTTCGCCATCAAACGCCTCGCGTTGTCGCTGCCCCCTCCGAGCCGGCGGCGGAAGTCCCGGCGCGCCGGGATCACGTTCCCCGCCGTGGCACGTGCCATGGTCGCAGGGAGTAACCGGGTGCTCCCGCACCCGGCTCGAACGGCCGCACCGTTCCTTATACCGGCTCCACTTTCCAGTATTCCAACTCGACCGGGTTCGGCCGGCCGAAAATTTCCACGATCACACGCACCAGGCCTTTGTCCAGCAGCATTTCGTCCACCGTCCCTTCGCGGTCCTCGAACGGCCCGTGCTTGATCCGCACCTGGTCGCCCTGGGCGTAATTGACGCGGAGGGTCGGTGTTTCATCGGCCGAGCGCTCCACCTCGCCTAGCAGTTTGTCCACTTCGTGCGGCTTCATGGCCGTGGGCTTGCCTTCCGTCCCGATGAAGTCGCCCACGCCCGCCGTCTCGCGGATCAGGAACCACAACTTCTCCAGCACGCTACCGTCCTCTGCGATTTCCATCTGGACGAACACGTATCCAGGATACAACTTCCGCTCCGCCACGCGCCGCCGGCCGCTCTTCATCGTCGAAACCTTCTCCGTCGGCACAACCACCTGCGACAGCAGGTCCTCCACGCCCTCCATCTTGACCTTCCGGTCGAGGGTCTCGCGGACCGTCTCTTCCTTGTTCGACTGCACCCGCAGCACGTACCAGTTCTTCGCCATGACGCGCGTCACCACAACCCCAGGCCGTTCTTGAAGACGTAAATGAGAATATAGTCCGCAAAATAGATGAACAGCGCCAGCACAAACACCGTCACGATCACCACCGCCGTCGAGCCCACCAGTTCCGCCCGGCTCGACCAGGAGACCTTCTTCATCTCCGTCTCGGTGGCCACCAGGAAGTCCACCACATTCGGCTTATTCACATAAAAGAACACCGCCACGCCCAACACCGCAAACACCGCCGCCGGGATGCCGTACTCCAGGTACGGCTTGTAGGCGTTCTCCGCCAAGTACCGGCTCAGCAGCGTCCAGAGGTAGTAGCAAAACACGAGGTCCACGAGCGCGGCAGCGACTCCTGTCCCGCCGCGCAGGTAACGTCCCTGACCGCTCTTATACAGTTGAAACCCCACGCCGCCTCTTCCTCGCCGGTCCGCGCCGTCCCGGTCGTGGCAGGGGCGGAGGGACTCGAACCCCCAACATCCGGTTTTGGAGACCGGCGCTCTACCAATTGGAGCTACGCCCCTGCGCCTCCGGAGCCTCGAACCTACTTCTTCCGCTCGCGGTGCTCCGTGTGTTTCCGTTCGCGCGGACAGTACTTCTTCAAGCGCAACTTCGCATCGCCGCGCGTCTCCATCTGCGTCCGGTAGTTGCGGGCTCCGCAACTTGTGCATTCCAGCGTCACGTATTCACGCATCACACCGTTCCTTAGACGGCAAGGGACGCGCCGGTTCTTCCGCATCCTTCCCGCGGACGACTCGGGCGCCCCTTTCGGGTGCACCTGACAGGCGAACCCAACCTCCGTTTGGCTTCGGACTACTCGATTACCTTCACCACCACGCCGGCGCCGACCGTACGCCCGCCTTCACGGATCGCGAACCGCAGGCCGGGCTCCATTGCAATCGGCGTGATCAGCATCCCCTTGATCGTCACGTTGTCGCCGGGCATGCACATCTCCGCCCCGCCCAGCAACTCGATCGAAGCCGTCACGTCCGTCGTCCGGAAATAGAACTGCGGACGATACCCGGTGAAGAACGGCGTATGCCGGCCGCCCTCTTCTTTCTTCAACACGTACACCTCGCCCTCGAACACGGTGTGCGGCGTAATGGAGCCGGGCGCCGCCAGCACCTGACCGCGCTCCAGTTCCTCCTTCGCCACGCCCCGCAGCAGCACCCCGATGTTGTCGCCCGCCTGGCCCTGATCCAGCGTCTTGTTGAACATCTCCACGCCCGTCACGGTCGTCTTGCGCGTTTCCCTCAGGCCGACGATCTCCACCTCGTCGCCCACCTTCACCACCCCGCGGTCCACGCGGCCCGTGCCGACCGTCCCGCGCCCCTTAATCGAGAAGACGTCCTCGACCGGCATCAGGAACGGCTTGTCGACGTCGCGCTTCGGCACCAGGATGTACTCGTCCATCGCCTTCAAGAGGTCCAGGATCGGCTGCACCGAAGGGTCGTCCGCGCTCTCCACCCGCATCGCCTGCACCGCCGTCCCCTTGATCACCGGCGTCTCGTCGCCGGGGAACTGGTATTGGTTCAGCAGGCCTCGCACGTCGTCCTCGATCACGTCCAGCAGTTCGAGGTCCTCTTCCTTCAGCAGGTCCACCTTGTTGATGAAGACGATGATTCGCGGCACGCCCACCTGCCGCGCCAGCAGGATGTGTTCCCGCGTCTGCGGCATCGGGCCGTCGTCCGCCGCCACCACCAGGATCGCCCCGTCCATCTGGGCCGCTCCCGTGATCATGTTCTTCACGTAGTCCGCGTGCCCGGGGCAGTCCACGTGCGCGTAGTGACGGTTCTCCGTCTCGTACTCCACGTGGGCGGTGGCGATCGTCAGAATCTTCGTCTCGTCGCGGCGGCCCTGCGACTCCGACGCCTTCGCAATGTCGTCATAGGTGCGGAACTTCGATAGACCCTTCAGTTCCATCACTTTCGTCATCGCGGACGTCAGCGTCGTCTTCCCATGGTCCACGTGTCCGATCGTGCCCACGTTCACATGGGGCTTCGTTCGTTGGAAGACTTCCTTAGCCATTGGTCCACTCGCCTCCGCTCTAGGTGCCTCTGTCCCGGGATCGCCTCGCGCCCGGCGCGACGCCTCTCCCCTACTCTTCTCCACCACCTCGTATCAAATGGAGCTGCTGACGGGATTTGAACCCGTGACCTCGTCCTTACCAAGGACGCGCTCTACCGGCTGAGCTACAGCAGCCTGCCGTCGCCCCTTCCGTTAGGGCATGCCTCGAAACCTCGTCCGGCCCGACCGCACCTCTCCATGCATCAACGGGCCGGGGCCTCGCCCTCGGCAACCGGATCCCGACTCCGGCACGCTTTGCCACGCAAAACGGCCGGTTCGCTCCGGCTCTGCTCGGAACCGCCGCCCGCAATAGGCGCAGACACCCTTCCCGAGCCAGATTGCTAATCATACGCCCTCCCAAGAGCCTGTCAAACAAAAAAACCCCCCTTTTGCCCCAGGGAGATTTTGCATCGCCCCCCAGCCTCAGGTCATGGAGCGGGTGATGGGGATCGAACCCACGTACTCGGCTTGGAAGGCCGATGCTCTACCATTGAGCTACACCCGCATCACCAACCAGTGACGTAGTAACGAAGTAACGCAGTGACGTAGCCAAAACCGCGCCTCGGCACTTCCAGCAGAACCCCGGTCTCCAACCCGCCTCCGTCACTCCGTTACTGCGTCACTCTTCTTTGCTGGTGGGCAGGGGAGGATTCGAACCTCCGTAGGCTGAGCCGGCAGATTTACAGTCTGCTCCCTTTGGCCGCTCGGGCACCTGCCCCTTTTCAACGCGGAACTCGGAATGCAGAACGCGGAACAAAAGGCACGCCGACCGGCTCCCATGACCTTGCCGTTCGTTCTGCGTTCTTCGTTGCCTTTCCTGTTCCGCATTCCCCGTTCCGCATTCCGCATTGGATGGAGCCGGCGGGGAGGCTCGAACTCCCAACCCCCGGTTTACAAAACCGGTGCTCTGCCGTTGAGCTACGCCGGCCTAACTCTCGCTAATTCAAAGACTTACGACCGCGACCACAAGGCCAAGTTTTCGCAACGACAACCTTGACGACAACCGAGTGCTGCGTTATACTGCTTTTGTGAGGTCCGCGAGTCTCGGTCATCGTAAGGAGTATCGCCATGTCCGTCCGCCAAGCGTTACGCAGGCGTAGAAATAAGCCTGCCAAGCCTACCCCTTCGTTCCCCCTGACCCCGCATAACAACGGTCAGTGGTGCAAGAAGATCCGCGGCAAGATGTATTTCTTCGGCGTCTGGGAAGACCCCGGGGCCGCTCTCCAAAGGTACTTGCGTGCAGCCGCAGACCTCCACGCCGGCCGACAGCCGCGCTCATGTACCTTATCGGAAGAAGGCCCTACAGTCAAGCAGTTGTGCAACCATTTTTTGACCTACCAGCACCGACGGTCCCAGACAGGTGAGATCGGCCTCCGTTGGTTTGAAGACTGTCGCACCGTGCTGGAGAGTTTCGCGAGCTTCGTCGGACCAGGTCGCCTCGTCTCCGACCTTGCCCCGGACGATTTCCTCAGGTACCAGCAGAAACTCGTCCAAAACGGACTAACCAACCGAAAGGGTATGGGCGTCCATGCTCTGACGCGTACCATTACGGTGGTCCGTGGCCTGTTCAAGTACGCTTATGAGATGAACCTGACCGACCATCCCATCAGATACGGCAAGGCTTTCGAGCGTCCATCGGCCACCCGCAAACGAAAAAGCAGACGCGCCGCCGAATTAGCCAATGGCAAGCGTCTGTTTGACGCTTCTGAGGTCCGCGCCTTGTTTACCGCAACCCAGGGCCCACTTCGTGCTCTCGTCCTGCTGGGCATCAATGGTGGCTTCGGCAATACGGACTGTTCCAATCTGCCTATTTCCTCGGTGAACTGGAAAGAAGCCATCATCGAGTTTGACCGCCCCAAGACAGGCGTCGAGCGAGTTGTGCCGCTCTGGCCGGAGACCCTCTTGGCCCTGCAAGAGGTCCTGACGACCCGTCCCAGGCCAGCCGACAAAGAAGTTGGAAAAACACTCTTCCTGACCGCATCCGGCGAAGCCCTGATCCGACAGCGTGTTCACCGTGCGGAAGATGGCAGCGTTGAGAAAATAGTCACGGTTGACTCCGTCGGGGATCAATTTGACCGTCTCCTTCGAAAACTCGGCTTGAAGCGAAGGGGCATTGGGTTCTACGCGCTTCGCCACACCTTCCGAACCTGGGCGGACGAAGTGCGCGACCAGCACGCCATCCACCGCATCATGGGCCACACGATTCCAGGAATGTCGGGCATCTACGTGGAGGAGATTTCCATCGAGCGCCTTAGGGCAGTGGTTGAGCATGTCCGCAAGAAACTCTTCGCCGAACCACAAGAGCCTTCAGCCGGAACGGTCCCGGTAACTACTTGATGAACCGGTAACTACTTGATGAACTCGATCACGCCTTCTGAGCGACGTCGCCTAGCGGGGCGGGCAGGCCTCTTGGGGGCGGTGGCTCGGTGTTCCAGGAACTCGGCCAAGCTCTCGTGGCTGATACGCCACGAACGGCGTCGAGGCCCTCCTGTCCTGCGGCCGCTGACATCAATGGCCCGGAGTTCACCGGCCTGAACCCACCGGTCCACCGTATCCCGGGAGACCAGGAGGGCCTCGGCCACATCGCGGACAGTGAGCCATCGCAATCCGCATGTCTGCTTGCTGGTTGTCTGCTCGTCTGCCATGTCGACGGCCCTGAGTCACTTCGCCCTACCCCAGCCAAATCACCCCTTCATCGTCTCGCTCAATCCGGTGCTTATCCGCCTCCAGAAGCCGCGACGGGTACAGCAGGAACCGCAACTTGCTCATGTCCGAGAACCGCCGGACGCTGGACTGGGCCTTCGCAAGCAGGTCTGCCACGTACTGGGACCAGTTCGCTTGCTTGCGGACATGGGCGATGGCCGCGGCAGCATCCTGGTGGCCTGCAGCTTCAAGCGCTTCCTGGCACAGACGCAGGCCGGGCCCGCGTGAGTTCACCGGCTCGACGAAGATCTCCTCTGCGTTGATTGAGACGGCAAAACGGACCAGGTCGTCTATCTGCTCTGGCGAGTCGGCAATCCCCGGCAGCAACGGACAGAACATGGCATAGGTCCGGAGGCCTCTATTTACTGCCTTCCGCATGACTTCCATGCGATCCTCAATGGGAGAGGCGTTCGGCTCAATGACAGAGATAACCTTGCTCATCTCCAGCGGCGCCGTGATGCTCATGCCCACGAGGACACGGTCCCGGTACTTCTCGACGAGGTCGAAGTCGTCTTGAACAGCCGCGTTCTTCGTCAGGACCCGGACGCTCCAGCCAGGCTCCTCCAGGATTGCCCACAGGCATTTCCGCCCAAGGTCAAGCCCTCTTGCCCCTGGGGCCCAGGCATCAACCAGAGTGCAGAGTTGGACCAGGCCACGCTTCCGGATCTTCTTCGCGTCCCGGGCCACACGCAGAGGCGTGTCGGGATCAACAATGGTGTAGCCAAAGCCATAAGGATTTTCGCCGCACGCCTTGAAGGAGGGGTGCATCCTCAGGACAGCGCCGGTGCTGCAGTAGAGGCAGCCGTGGCCGCACTTTGTCCCGACGTTGCACCCAAAGCAGGCCAGCCCCTTCTTCTCAAACTCCGTGGAGCGGCTGATGCCTGTCTGCAAGCAAGTGCAGTGTTTTCTCATGGTCTCCTCCGTACGCAGTTTCTCTTCTTATATCTTTCCGTTGGCTATTCGCTTTCAGACGATCCTTAGGGTTACTCTCGTATGCCACCGGTGGAGGGTCACGTGTGGATGTCAACGAGCAAGACCATCAGCTCGTCTTCACCCTCCGGAACATCACAGTCTGCCCTCAAGTCGAAGCAGCGGCAATGCGGCATCTTGCGATTATTGCTGAAGCCAGGAACCGCACTCTCGCAGAACTCCTCAAACTGTATCGCAAGCTCTTTCCTCACACGGCAGGCATACGAGTAATCACCCAACGCTCTTCCGGGCCGCGGTTTGCCCTCACTGTCCGCATAGAGCCGGGCAAGTCTGTTGGGGACCTGCGTCATTATGTCATTGACCAGTGTTTCACGACTTGCAGAATCGATTCTCTTGTCACCCTCGTTAGGGTCACCAAGTGCTATCGTTCGACACCCATAAAGCGTCATCTCGTTTGCTGCTATCTGTACCGCGAGTCTGAGCGCCTCCTGTAGGCGACTCGATGCCGGATCAGAATTGCGGAATCCCTCCACCCACTTGTGGATTCCCAACAGATCTTCCTCAGGCGCCAGATCAAGGACCTGCCCTTCGTTGGTTATGAGGCCCATGGGCGTACACCACTCGTCTTCGTACCTAGAGCCTTCCAGAAACTCCTCTTCGAACCACCTCACTGCTTCCTGGCCAAGGTCCTCCAGGGCCAGGCCTGGTGCAAAATCGTCTCGTGACAGCAGGAACGCATAGGAGTGATGCATTGTGTTCTCCCTTCGCTAGTCGATCAACTTCCCATTATGACTCACCCGCACTTGCTGTACCCGCAACTATCGCACACGACGCAGCCCGCCCCTGTGCGGAGAGGCTGGCCGAAATCAGGTCATTTCCCCAGCCAAATTACCCCCGCGTCAACCTGGCGAATCTGTTCAACTTGCTCGGGAAGCAGCCGAGGTAGGTAGCTCCTTTCCCTCACTCAAACCAGTCAACCGGCCTTTCGTACGAGCGCACCGACTGCATTTTGTTAGCCTCGCAGACCCACCATCCTCTTCAGTCCGGCCCACACGCGATGGACCGGCGATGGGGGCCTTTCTGGGTACAGGTCGTGCCAGCAGCGCAGGCACTGCTTAACGGTCGGCCTCCCCGGATACCGCTCGCCACAATGCGGGCATACGGTGATCGGGGCAGACGCGCCAACCTTTTCGAAGAGTCGGACCATCCACTCAAAACCTTCCCCGCGGATCTCTGACACGCGCGCACCACACTTGGTGCAGAACTCCGGGACGAACTCCTTGGTCCAAGCAGTTGAACACTCGGGACACCGAATCACGCCAAAGGCTCCGTCTGCTAACGCCGTTTGATTCCTTCGGTCTTCGTGGTCCATCACTTGTCTCCTTCCTCACCCGCACGAGTTGTAGGTGCAGGCATCGCACACCGAACAGCCCGCCTCGCGCCTCATGGGAGCACCGCAGTGCGGGCATGGCCTGCCACCAGCACTGGCGGCCGCCTGCGGAGCGCCAGTTGAGGTTTCGCCCAACGCTTCCTCGATCGCCCTGGCAATCGCGTCCGGGCAGGAAAGAACATCGATGTCGCCGTTGCCCTTCCGGGCTGTGGCAGTGGAGAGACACCGGATGCCCCGCAACTGCTCGATCAAGACTTTAGGATCGACGCCAGACCTTAAGGCAACCGAGACAGCCCTGCACGTTGCCTCAGACTGGCTGGGGCAGCCGCCGGCCTTGCCAAGGTTGGCGAAGACCTCGCACAGGCCTTGCTCGTCCTTGTTGACTGTGACGAAGAGCGTCCCGCAGCCCATGCGGAATTTGAGTGTCTTGCCAGAAGTGCCTCTCGCCCTAGGACGCGGTGAGATCTGGACGGCCCTGGCCTGGTGCCCTGCCCCGGCAGACGTAAGCGTCTGCCCTTCCCTGGAGCCGTCCCGGTAGACCGTGGTGCCTTTGCAGCCCAGTTCATGTGCCTGCCGGAAGATGCGGTCCACGTCCTCGACTGTGGCAGTGGAAGGCAGGTTGACGGTTTTCGAGACCGCGTTGTCCGTGTGCTTCTGGAAGGCTGCTTGGATGCGGACGTGCCACTCGGGAGCCACCTCATGCGCGGTCACTAGGATTCTGGCCAGAGGCTTGGGGATGCCTGCTATGTCTGCGGCAGACACCCCCCCCAAGAGGGCTGCCCTCACCTGCTCGGTCATCCAGCCCTCTTCCTCGCCAAGTTGCGCCAGCAGCGGGTGCAACTCGACATATTCCCGGCCGTCCAGCGCACGCCTTCGCGTTGCGAGGCTGTGGATCGGTTCGATGCCGCTCGAGCACTCGGCGATCAGGCTGATGGTGCCTGTCGGGGCAATCGTTGTGCACGTAGCATTCCGGGCAGGACGCCCCTCAAACTCGTCCCATAAACTGCCCAAGAATTTCGGGAACGCAGAGCGCTCCTCAACAAGGTCACAGGTTGCCTCGTGGGCCTTCTTCTCGAGAAAGGCCGCCAACTCTCCAGCCGCCCGCAGCCCTTCCTCGCTGTCATACCGGATGCCCTGAAGCACGAGGGCATCGGCGAAGCCCATGATGCCCAGGCCGATCTTGCGGTTCCCCTTCGTCAACTCCTCGATCTCCGGGATGGGATAGTGGTTGACGTCGATCACGTCATCCAGGAACCGAACCGCAAGGGCGATGGCTTCGCCCAAGGCATCCCAGTCGAGCGTGCCTTCAGAACGGCGGACGAACCGCGAGACATTGACCGAGCCAAGGTTGCAGGACTCATACGGCAGCAGCGGCTGCTCGCCGCACGGATTGGTGGCCTCGATTCTGCCCAGTTGGGGTGTCGGATTGAACAGGTTGACCCGGTCTATGAAACAGACACCCGGTTCACCGGTGGCATGGGCACCCCTGACGAGCATGTCCCAGATTTGGCGGATGGTGAAGACTGGCATGCTGACATGGCCGACCGGAATGAGGTCGTCGATCGTGTAGGTCGCCAGGTCCACGTCGCAGGGGATGAAGTACCTGGCCCCGGTCCTTGGGTTGACAACAACGTGCGGCTCATTCGGCCGGTCGCCCAAGGCACGCATGAACACGTCCGTCACCTTGGCCGAGAGATTGAAGTTCTCGAATGCTCCTTGCTCTTGCTTGGCCTGAAGGAACTTCACGATGTCCGGGTGCTCCAGAGACATCATGGCCATGTTGGCCCCGCGGCGAAACGAGCCCTGCTGGATGGCCCGGGTGGTCTCGCTGAAGACCTTCATGAAACTGATCGGGCCGCTTGTTGTCCCGCCGCTCGATGCAACCAGGTCACCTGTTGGACGCAGACTGTCGAAAGCAAAACCCGTTCCGCCGCCGGCCTTCTGGATCAGGGCTGTGTTGCGGACAGACTCGAAGATGCCGGGAAGGTCATCCGGCACAGGAAGGACAAAGCAGGCACTGAGCATCCCGGCCTTGCGGCCGGCGTTCATCAACGTGGGGCTGTTGGGCAGGAAGATGCCTTGGACCATGAGTTTGTAGAACCGTTCCGTGAGCGTCTCGATCTCCGCTTCCGAAGCCCCGTAGTTCTTCTCGGCAGCCGCCACTGCCCTTGCAACGCGCCGGAACATCTGCTTCGGGGTTTCGATCACCCGGCCGTGCTCGTCCTTCCTGAGGTAGCGCCGCTTGAGGATGTCAGCGGCAAGTCGCGACCTGGGCCTCTCGCTCCACTTCCTGGCCTTCTCTTTGGCTTGAGCCATCTCTCACCTCCGAGTCCCCTTCCCATACCGGCGCCGGTGGGGGCAATGCGCATACCATTATTGCCTGGACCTCGGCAGGGCAGATTTGCTGGGAGTGATTGACAGAGAATCCGCGGCTGCCTTCCCGCTGACGTCAGGAAGCGCCGCCACCAAGGAGAGGGCCAATCAGTACTCAACAACCAGGTTGGGACAGTGGCACACTGCCTTGTAAAGGGCTGAAATGACCTTGCCGTTCGTAAGCAGCAACTCTGCCATCGCGTCAGCCAGCGCCTCCTTCTCTTCGTCTGTCATGGTTTCACCTCCTCGATCTTCATCCACTCGATGCGGACAGCCATTTTTGCTTCCTTGTTGGTCCAGACCTCGGTGCGGTCCTCGCTGTCGCTATAGTCGTACTCAAAGCAATAGCCCATCTTCTTGAGCTCTTCGCCAATTCCCATTGTTACCTGCCTCCGGTGCTCTTACTCAGGCACCGCTCGGTGAGCGGCGGTGCCTGGATTTCATGGCTTGGCCTTTTGAAGACCACGCAGTACTCGTGCTTGATCGGCGGGTCCTCTAACCTGCCATAGACCTTGCGGTCGCTTGTGCAGTTGTGCTGCACCTTGATGATGATGCTCCGGATTTCGCCGTGCGGGAAGTTCAGGATGTCCTTGATGATAGCCGTGTACTGTCCTTGCCTTCGGACATCGCCAATCAGGACAGCCAGCCTGCCGCCGGCAAGCAAGGCGTCGTAGCACCGCTTCATGCACACCATCAGCAACTGTCTGAACTCTTGGTAGTCAGGGCAGGCACTCAGGTCGCCCTGCTGTTCGGAATAGCGGATGATGTTCCAGTACGGCGGATGGATCCAGACGAAGTCGAACCGACCGGGCAAGTCCTGCTGGGTCAGGTCGAAGCCTTGCTTCAGGTCACTGCCCCAGAACTCAATCCCTGCCTTCTTGA
>JBAUDW010000262.1:0-1648 GCA_049678285.1 Phycisphaerae bacterium | reverse complement strand
GTACACGACCAGACCTATCCCGACCAGCACCACGAAGCCGGCGCTCCCAAGGAGCGCCAACTCCCTGGTGCGGCTCCGGCGGTATTCCCGGAGCGGAGAATGCGACGATGGGCGCCCGGCCGGACGGGCGCCGGGGATGCGGACCACCTGGCCGCAGGCCGGGCACTTGGCGCGGCGTCCGGCGTACTGGTCCTTGAATTTATACTCTTTCCCGCACGCACAGCGGACGGCGATGGGCATGGCTTCCCCCCCTCTCGAGGGCTAGAACAATCGACTTGGAATCCCTTTCGGGGCACAAAGCCCCTTCCGGGATTCTTGGCTGAACTCTACCCAACGAAACAGGGTCTGTCAAGCACAAGGGGGGCGTGGAGCGCGGTCGCGGGGCTGATGCCGGCCCAACCTTGACGGCAAGCGGCAACAGGCCTACCATGCCACTCGCATCTTCGGACCCCGGTAAGCCCATGGCGCGGAAAGAACAGGGACGCGTGCCGAAACGGATTCTGCGCGGCAAGATGCCGCGCGAATCGTTCGACCTCGGCGGGCGGACGTACCGGCTGGAGAAGGTGCTGAAGCAGGATTTTTTTGCGGCGACGGGGCGGTACGCCGGGCCGGAGGGCGAGCGCGTCGTCCTCAAGCATTACCACACCGAGCCCTGGCTCGGCGTGGGTCTGGAGTGGGCGGGCCGGCGGATGGCGGACCGGGAAGCGCGGCATTACCGGATGCTCCAGGATTTGCCGAACGTTCCGCGCTTCCTCGGGCGCGTCGGCAAGAGCGCATTCGCCCACGCGTGGGTCGAAGGCGAGGACCTCCTGGACCGCAAGACGAAAGTGCCGGACGACTTCTTCGACCGCCTGGAGGCGCTCCTCTCGGCGATCCACGCGCGGGGCATGGCCTACGTGGACATGAACAAGCCGGACAACGTCCTCGTGGGCCGGGACGGGAGGCCGGTGCTCATCGACTTTCAGATTTCGTGGGCGCCGCGGCCGTCGTGGGGACCGCTGGGGTGGGCGAAGCGCAGGTTCCTCGCCGCGCTTCAGCGCGAGGATGTGTACCACGTGCGGAAACTGAAGCGCCAGTACCGGCGCGACTTGATGACGCCGCAAGAGATCGAGGCGAGTTACGAACGGACGTGGATTCTCTCGCTGCACCGCGTGGTGGGCGCGCCGCTGCGGGACCTGAGGCGCAAGTTCCTCGAATGGGTCGGGGCGCGGTAGTACTACTACGCTGTGTTCTTCAACGCAGAGAGCGCTGAGAACGCAGAGAACGGCACAAATTGGGTAAAGACGAAAAGGGAAGGCGTCAGTTGTTGGCTGCTGTTTGTTGTTACCCAGGCCTCGGCTTTCTCTGCGGTCTCGGCGATCTCTGCGTTGAGATAGCGTTGTAGAAGTAGGCGCGGCGCAGAAAAGTGGTGCTCGGGACAGGACTTGAACCTGCACGGCCGTTTTTATGGCCACCAGCACCTCAAGCTGGCGTGTCTGCCAATTCCACCACCCGAGCACCCAACTAAAGCATAATCCGGCGGTGGGAACCTGTCAAGGCCGCTCCGCCTTCAGGAAACGGGGACAGGAGGGCTCCTGCTTTTTCTCTCCCTCTCCCCTTGCGGCCCGTCGAGAGCCTCTGGGTCGAACGAGAGAGGGTGGGGTGAGGG
>JBAUDW010000261.1:0-7469 GCA_049678285.1 Phycisphaerae bacterium | reverse complement strand
CTAACAAATGGGGGGCACGGGTCCCGGCGCGCCGGGACCCGCCCGTGCCGACGGATCGTCTCCAGCGCCGCTTCCGACTCCGGCAGAGACTTGCTCAGAGATGGGTGTCCCCCAAGTTCTAGTCCTGCGTCAAACCCGGCCAAATAATGAAGGGCATAATCAGTTGGGCTAGTAGCAGAAACACCGTCGCTACGTAGAGCAGCGCACGAAGATGCGCTGGCACGCGCAGAAATAGAATACACCCGGGACAGACCACCACAACCCCTAGCAGGGTCAGCCCAACCGACCAGTACGCTTCTAGGTTGAAGTCTTCATCAAATGCTCGTACGATTGAGTCCAAGGCAATGCTAAGTGCAGGAGACAATACCACAAGAGACCAAATGCTAAGAAGCAAAACGTTTCGGATTGCCATATGACCCCCTTATTGGAGTGCCGGAGTTCCGGGGACAATGCCTTATTCCCGCCGCACCGGCGCATCGAGGTACCTGACATCCCAAATATACTCGTACTTCCTCGCGGCTGCAACGGTGCCCTCGGAATCGAGGTTGTCGGGGTGTGACCGCGGATTCTGGCCGTGGCTGTTAGGCCCATTCATGGGCCTTCGCCCCGCGCCAGCGGGGTATAGCCCCGCCATTTTATGGCGGGGTGGATGAGGCGCAGCCCTCCCGTGCGGCTTTTCTTTTCCCCCTCCGCCACGCTTGCAGCGTGGCGGAGGGGGAAAAGAGGAAACGGGTTCGGACGCGATGGCGAACCGGGGCTACAAGCCCCGGTCTACACGCCGCTCGCGCGGCGGGAAGGCGGCTGAAGCCGCCTCAAAAAAAAGGGCCGGCAGGGGCCGGCCCTTCGGGTTCCGCTCCGGCGTCCCCGGCCTCACTCCACCGTGACGCTCTTAGCCAGGTTGCGGGGTTTATCGACCGCGCAGCCGCGAAGCACCGCCACGTGATACGCCAAGAGTTGCAGCGGCACGACGTTCAGGATCGGCTGGAACGGTTCCGAGACGTCCGGCACGTAGAAGACGTGTTTCGCGAGGCGCTTGATTCCGGAGTCGCCTTCGGTGGCCACGGCGATTGTCTGGCCGCCGCGGCTTTTCACTTCCTCCATGTTCGACAGGACCTTCTCGTACTGGAGGCCCCGGTTCGCCAGGAACACGACGGGCATCTCCTCGGTGATGAGCGCGATGGGTCCGTGCTTCATCTCCGCGGCGGGCAGCCCCTCGGCGTGGATGTACGAAATCTCCTTCAGTTTCAGCGCCCCCTCGAGCGCCACCGGATAGTTGTACCCGCGCCCCAGGTACAGCCAGTTCGGGCAATCTTTGTACACGGCCGCCACCTCCTGGATCTGGGCGTCGAGTTGGAGCACGTGCCGAACCTGGTCCGGAATCGCCTGCAGGCCGCGGATCATCTGGGCCGCCTGATACGGCGCCAGGTGGCGGCGCCGGCCCATGTACACCGCCATCATGACGAGCACGACCAACTGGCTCGAGAAGGCCTTGGTCGACGCGACGCCGATCTCCGGCCCCGCGTGCAGGTACACGCCCGCGTCGGTCTCGCGCGCGATCGTCGAGCCCACGACGTTCACGATACCCAGCGCCAGCGCCCCTTTCAATTTCGCTTCGCGAACGGCGGCGAGCGTGTCGGCCGTTTCGCCGCTCTGGCTGATGGCGATCACGGCCGTCCCGTCGTCGATGATGGGGTTGCGGTACCGGAACTCGCTGGCGTATTCCACCTCGGTCGGGATGCGGACGAGGTCCTCGAAGAGGTACTCGCCGACGAGTCCCGCGTGCCACGCCGTCCCGCACGCCGCCAGGATCACCCGCCGCGCGTGCGTCAACTGTCTCGCCACGTCCCGGATTCCGCCCAGGTGCACCACGCCCGCCTCCGCCTCCAGACGCCCGCGCATCGTGTCCGCCAGGCTTTCCGGCTGCTCCATGATCTCTTTGAGCATGAAATGCGGATAGCCTTTCTTCTCGATCTGCTCCAGGGACCACTCGATGCGGCAAATTTCCTTGTGGGTGGGGACGGCATCCACCGTGGACGTCGTCATGCCGCCTGAGCGGATCGTCGCCATCTCGTTGTCCTCGAGGTACACGACGCTCGTCGTGTGCTCGATGATCGCCGAGGCGTCGCTCGCCACCACGTACTCCCCCTCGCCCACCCCCACGATCAGCGGCGACCCGTTCCGCGCGCACACCAAGACGTCCGGCTCGTCGGCGTGAATCACCGCGATGCCGTACGCCCCGCGCACCCCCGTCAGACCCTCCTGCACCGCCTTCTCAAGGTCCCCCTCGTAACACCGCGCAAACAGATGCGCCAGCACCTCCGTGTCCGTCTCGCTCTTGAACTCGACCCCCTCCGCCTCCAACGCCTGTCTGAGGGCCGACCAGTTCTCGATGATCCCGTTGTGCACCACCGCCAGTTTGCCCGACATGTCCGTGTGCGGATGGGCGTTGACGTCGTTCGGCGCCCCGTGCGTCGCCCACCGCGTGTGGCTGATGCCGAGCCGCCCGCGCGTGTCCTTCCCCTCCATCAGCGCCTCCAGCGCGCTGATCCGACCCTTCGCCTTCACCACCAGCAGGCGCCCGTCGTCGCCTTGCTGAAGCGCGACGCCCGCCGAGTCGTACCCGCGGTACTCCAGGCGCTTCAGACCCTCAATCAGGATGGGGTACGCCTGCTTCTGGCCGAGGTATCCGACGATTCCGCACATGCACGGCCTCCTCTCAAAATCATAACGGGGGCACCACCGCCTCCGGGCGCCCCGGCCGACAGACGCGCCAAACCCCGCGCCCGCCTCCCTATCGGCACCTCGGGACTATCCTCTTAAGCGGTCGTACCCCCGACTCGCCGGGACCGACATCGTCCTGGCTTCCTTATTAGCCCTATCCGTTTCCCCGCCTGGACGCAAGCGCCCCACCCCGCCCCCCTAACGCCCCGCACGCCGTTCACCTTTAGCCGCCCGCCTTGCTTGCCCGCCTGTGGCGGGGAGGGCCGCATTCCGCCCTTCGACCTTGCTCAGGGCGGCCCGAGCATGGTCGAGGGGCCGCATTCCGCATTGGCGTTCCCCCGACCCCTCGCGTATACTGGATGGCTGCCGAACCCAACGCAATAAATGGAGGTCGCTCCATGAAGCTGCGGACCCTCACCCTCGCTCGCCGGGTGCCACTGGCGGCTTGTCCGCCAGTGCTCATCCTCCTCGTCGCCCTCACCTTCACCGCCCTCGGGTGCGGCCCCTCCGCCAGAATCTCCAGCGCCGCCGGCGGACGCGACCAGTCCGTCTCCTACGCGTCCGCCACCTTCCAACTCGCTCGCAGCCGCCTCGTCCAGATCGTCCTTTTTCGCCGAACCCCCGCTCCCTTCGGCGACCCCGACCCCGACTTCGAGTACGTCTTCTTCCAGGTCCCCGAAGACAACCGCTTCGGCTGGGTCCGCGAGGACAACCTCCCCGTCTACCGCTGGGTCCGCGAAAACGGAAAGGACCAACTCTGGCAGGGAACCGCCGGCGAAGGGGGCCTCCGTTTCGGAATCCTCTCCGGCAAGGGCCACATCCACTTCCAGTTCCACGTCACCATGTCCCCCATCCACGACACCGCCGGCGGCGTCTACGTCTTCAGCGGCAACGTCAAGTGCAACGAGGACCTCCCACGCACCCAGGGACTCATGAACCGTTACGGCGAATGGCTCGAGCGCATCCTCGCCAAGGAGCCGGGCGCAGAGGGACCCCCTCGATGAAAGAAATCTACATCTCTGAACAGGCCTTCCTCGCCATCGTCTTCGCCGCCGCCGAGGTCTATCGCCGGGAATCCTACGGGCTCCTCTTCGGATACGCCCTCCCCGGCAAAGTGATCGTCGAAGGCGCCCTCCCCTACCAGACCGCCGAACGCCGCTTCTCCGAAGTCAGCCTCTTCGAGCGCCAGAACAAGGTCATCCAGTCCCTCATCGCCCGATTCCCCAAACACGAGTACCTCGGCGAGTTCCATTCCCACGCCGACTACCGCGGACGCGAGGCACAGGCCGCTCTCACTCCCGAAGACCTCGACAGCATGACCCCCGGCGAAATCGCAATCGTCGTCGCCATCAACCCCAAACTCCGCATGGTCCCCTGGTCCACCACGAGCGACGGCGCCCTCTCCGGAACGCTCGGCCAATGGCGCTTCACCATCGCCAGTTTCACCCTCGCCCCCAGGCCCCCTTTGCCTCTCACGCTTAGCCGCGAGCCGAAGTTTACCCGCGGTGGCGGGGCGAGCGCACGCCGTTCACCCAAGACGCCCACGCCGCGCCGCTCGCCCCGCGGCCTTCCGGTCCGCACTCCGAACTCCGCACTCCGAACTCCGCACTCCTGTCCGCGCCCCCGCATCCTCCGCGCACGCGTCTCCTGCCCCTACGCCGTCGGCCTCCTGCGCAACGCCTGACCCGTCCGCCATTCAATCTCAAATCTGCAATCTTAAATCTCAAATCGCACATCCCCTCCGCCGCGCCCTAAAGCCCCACCTTGAGCGCAGTTTACCCGCCGGGGCGGGCGAAAGGTGGGGATTCTCCCAGAGGGCGCACGCCGCTGGAGCCCCCCGCGCGCCGCGTTTAGCCGCCCCGCTTGCGGGGCGCGCACCGTTCGCCCCCCGAGACGACCCGCCCGCCCTTGTACGTCGTCCCGCGCCAGGTGACCGCCCCCACCCCCAGCGCGCGGGCGAGGGCCCCCGCCTCGAATGCCATCACCATCACCACCGCCACCGGATACAGCGCCAGGTACCACGGGTTCCCGCAGCCCGCGATGAACAGTCGCCGCATCGTCACGAAGATCGCCAGGACCGTGCCCGCCGCCACGCCGAACACCGTCCACGCCCACCAGCCCTGGGCCCCGGCCGCGACCGCCGCCCCCGACGCCGCCAGGACCGCGAACGGCACCAGCGTAAAGAGAAACGTCAGAAGAAGAACGCCGACCACCCGCCCCACGCCCTCGAACGCCCCGTAGAAGATCCGCGTCCAGCCCTTCCACATGGCCCGTAGCGAGTCGTACATGCGGGTCGTGAAAATGTCCTGGCCGACGGCGTTCACCAGCCGGTGCCCGCGACGCTTCACCTCGCGCGCCAGCGCGATGTCCTCCACCACCTTCGCACGCACCGCCCCATGCCCCCCCACCGCCTCGTACGCGGAACGTCGAATCAGAATATATTGACCATTCGCGAACGCCGCCCGATGCTTCGGGTCGTTCACCCATCCCGGCCGGAACCACGCCACCAGCACCGACCCCGCGACCGGCTGGACCGCGTTCTCCCAGAACCCGTGCATCTCCAGCACCGGCCAGAGGCTGAGCATCTCGCCGCCCTCGGCCGCGCAGAACCCGACGCCCACGCGGACGCTGTGCGGGGCCTGCCGGCAATCCGCGTCCACAAAAAGCAGCCACTCGCCCCGCGCCTCCCGGGCCCCCGTGTGCATCGCGTGCGGCTTGCCGAACCAGCCCGCCGCCAGTTCCTTCACCTGCACCAGGCGCACCCGCCCGTCCCGCGCCGCCACGCCGCGGACGACCTCCGCCGTCCCGTCCGTCGAGCGATCGTCCACCACGATCACCTCCAGGTGCGGGTAATCCTGCGCAAGCAACGTCTCCAGCGCCGCCCCGATGTTCGCCTCCTCGTCCTTCGCCGGAACGATCACCGACACCAGGCCCTGGTCGGCCACGTCGAAATGGGAATCGCGGCTGAGGACCGGCCCGCGGCCCTTCTCGGAATAGACGGTGACGGCCCGGCTCAGCCACACGCCGAGCATCGCCCCCAGCACCACCAGCACCGCCACTTCAAACGCCAGCATCTCCGCCTCCGCCCTTCACCCGCCGCGCGCTGTCATCCCGACCGAGCGCAGCGAGCGGAGGGATCTCGCCGTGCTGCCTCTGTCTTTCGTTCTGCGTTCTGCATTCTTCATTCTGCCTTGCCCCTCCACGCCGCCATCGCCGCCGCGTACACCTCCCGCAGCGCCACGCCCCGCTCCGCCGCCAAGCGCCGGCAATCCTCGTACTCCGGCGACGCCGTCACCACACGCCCGCCGCGCCGGCCGACTTTCACGCGCACCCGCCCGAACGCCGTCTCGACCGTCGCGTGCTCCCGCGCCAGTTTCGTCCGCTCGACCGCCGACCGCCGCACGCCGAACGTCGGCGTCTCCCGGAAAATCGCGTCCTCCACCGCCGCCACCAGACCCTCCGGCGCCAGACACGCGAGCACCACGCCCGACCGGCCCTTTTTCATCGTCGCCGCCGTCAGCCAGACGTCCAACGCCCCCGCCTCGAACAGCGCCTGCGTCGCCGCCCCCAGCGTCTCCCCGCTCGCATCATCCACGTTCGCCTCGAGCAGCCAGACCGTGTCGGCCTCGGCGTCGTCGGTCTGGCTGACCGCCCGGCCCACCAGGACGCGCAGGACGTTCGGCACGCGTTTGCCTTCGCGCGCCCCCGCCCCGTAGCCGACCTTCTCGATGACCATCGCCGGCATCGGCCCGAACGCATCGGCAAGTGTCACCACGAGTGCCGCGCCCGTCGGCGTCGTAAGTTCCCCTTCCTCGTCGCACGGCCGCGTCGGGAACCCTTTCATGAGTTCCACGACCGCCGGCACGGGAACGGGCAGGCGTCCGTGGGCCGCATCCACGTACCCCGATCCCATCGGCAGCGGGCTTGCCACCACCCGCTCGACGCCGAGGATCTCCAGTCCCGCGCACACCCCCACGATGTCCACGATCGCATCCACCGCACCGACCTCGTGGAAATGGACCTTTTCGGCCGTCGAGCCGTGCACCCGCGCCTCCGCCTCCGCCAACCGCCGAAACACGGCTTTCGCCTTGTCTGCTGCCCGCCTTGTTATTCTTTCCCTTCGTCCCTCCGTCCCTTCGTCCCTTCGTCCCTCGTCTTTTCCCACTCCGCACTCCGCACTCCGCACTCCGCACTGATTTATGATCTCCTCGATATGATGGAGGTGCCGATGCGGCTGCTCCGCCCCAGGGTCCAGTTTGACTTCCACGCGCGTCGCCGCCAGGCCCCCGCGCTTCTCCTTCCGCACCAGGAGTTCGTACCCTTCGATGGGCAGGCTCGCCAGCGCCTCGCGCAGGTCCGCCTCCGCCAGCCCGGCCTCGAGGAGCGCCCCGAGGAACATGTCCCCGCTTATCCCGCTAAACGCATCAATGTAAAGTAGTGTCATGTTTTACCCCGCCTACCCGTCACAGGCTGTCATCCCGAGCGCAGTCGAGGGATCTCGCCGTGCGTTGCCTGCCGTTCGCCGTTCACTCCGCAACCTGCCCGCCATAGCCCAAAGGGCGACGGCGGGTCCGCATTCCGCACTGATTATAGGCCCCCCCTCCCCCCCATCAACCGAAAACGCGTGCACCATTGGTTTTCGCCTTTCACTCCACACTCCGCACTAGCCCGCATATTTCACGGGTTTCGTCGAGATAAAAGTGGCGCGATGGCCTAATCGTTTGTAGGATAGGGACTTGTAATAGTTC
>JBAUDW010000260.1:0-10338 GCA_049678285.1 Phycisphaerae bacterium | reverse complement strand
CAGCCCTTCCAGAAAAAGCGGACATTCCTACTTTGCGGGAAAGAGGACATTTCTACTTTGCGTTGACAGGGACCGCTGAGCAGAGAATCGAGCAGCACGAGGAAAAGAGCGCCTGGGCATGCGGGCGGCTCGATCTCTCTCGACGGCCCTCAGGGCTGGGCGTTTTCCTGGGGCGCCGGTTACTCTTGAGGTTTTTCCTTGGCCGGGGGTTCGACGCGTTTGGCGGAAGCGCCTTCGTGGACGGGGGCCTTCGGGTCCGAGAGTTTGACGGTCGAGGAGAGGAGGTCCACCTTCTCGGCGACGGCGGTGACGGTCTGGGCCGGCTCGCCTTCCGCCGCAGGAGCCGTCTGGATGGCGAACTGCGTGCCCGGCACGATGCCGTCCGAAGAGCCGATGTCCAGCACCGCCATCCCCGTCTCTTTGTCCACGCGTGCGACGCGGATGGGTTCGACGACGTCGCGCATCTGGTCGAGGAGGTCCTCGACGGCGCGTTGGACGGCGACGAGGGGCCGGAGGTCGGCGCCGCAGGCGACGGCTTTCACTTCGCCGGTCTCGACCTTGTAGACCGTCAGGTACATGACGCAGGCCAGGGTGGGGTCGAGGTTGAGTCGGCGTTTATTGATTTCGCGGCGAACGGGGGCGAGGGCCGGGTCGTCGGCCGGGAGGCCCCCCGCGGGGAAGTAGGACCCTTCGACGATGTAATGGACGCCGATGAGCCGGCCCGGTCGCGGCGAGGTTTCGGGGTTGACGGCGGCGGTTTTCGCCAGCGCGAGTTCGCGGGCGATTTCGAGGATGCGCTCGCGTTCGACGACGACGAACTGGCGCGTCGTGACCAGTTCGCGCGTCAGGAACTGGCGGATCGGGACGGGCATGAAGACGGGGGCGTCTTCGCGTCCCGTTCGGATCGTCGTGCTGCCCTGGCCCGTCACGGTGGCCGTCGTTTCCTTGCCGGTGCCGTCGGTCCTCGTCGTCTTGACGTCCGCTTCGGCGGAACCGCTGCGCGAGATGTTGACGCCGCGGCCGAAGGGCAGGTACTCCTGAAGTTCGACCACGTCGCCGGCCCGGAGGAGCGCGAGGACGGGCTTGCGGTCGCGCCGGACCGTCTTGATCTCGTGCTTGTAGTCGTAGGCGGGCTCGCCCTGTTTCTCTCCGCTCGGGGGCGGAGGCGGGGCCACCTGGATTTTTTTGTCGGCGAGTGCGCCGTGCGGCGCCGCCGCCAGGACGCCGAGGAGGACGACGGCCGCCAGGAGTCTGATGAGGAGGCGGCGGTCAACGCCAAAGCCGAGAGGTTTCATGGGATTCTCCTTGTTCCCCGATTCGGCGCGTCGAGCGCGCGGCGCGGGGCGTTTTTATTTCGAGTCGGCCTTTGCTTCGCCGGGCACGAGCGGGGCGTGAGGCCCGTAGGTGATGGCTTCGTACGCGGGCGTGCCCGGTATCGGAGTGGCCATGCACCTGCCTCCCGCGAGGACGTGCGGTCCGTGGTCGCACAGGTTGCCGCAGTTCTTGTGGTCCAGGTCCGTCACGATGCCGCGCTCTTTGTAAAGGGCCAGATACTGGTCGTAACTCGTGGAGCGCGGGATGGTGCCCTCGGAGATGTGGAGGTCGTAGTTTTCGCGCGTGGGGGTGCAGCAGCAGGTTCCCCCCAGGATCCAGGGCTTCATGCCCTTGATGTGGCCGACGGCGTCGTGGCAGGCGGTGATGGGCGGCGCGACCGCGGCCTTCGGGACGTAGGGCAGGGGTCTGTAGGCCGGTCCGCAGCCGGTCGCCACGAGGAGGACCGCACCGCCGAGAAGGAGAAGCAGGGCGGCGGGGGCCGGTGTGCGGTTCGCATCGGATCGCATGGTCTGGTTTCCCGTGGTCCGGGTCCTCGTGGTTCGGATGGGTGACGGTTTCACTTAACCTCGGCCTTGCTGGCCTGGCGGACGCGGTATTCGTAGTCGGCCGCCTGGGGGTTGATGCTCACGATCTCGTGGGTCTTGGTGTAGCGTGCGGGGATCATGAACGGCGCCCAACTGGTCTCGTAAAGGGCGAAGCCCTGGGCGTCTTTCCAGACGACCTGGATGTCGACCCAGATGTTTTCCTTCTTGCGGTTCTTCAGTTCCGTGCGGACGCGCAGGAGGTCGCCTTCGACGCGGTCGCTCTCCTGGCGGAGGACGGAGACGTACTGGCTGACGGTGAAGCCTTCGAGGAGGACGCGGCCGGCCTGGTCCACCTGTTTTGGTTTGGCCTCGCAGCCGGCCAGCGCGAGCACGAAAATGGTCGCCAGAACCGCCGTCGCTGAACGCATGGAACCACTCCTTTCGGGAATCCGCCATCCTCGCCGCGGCCGTCTCCGGCGCCGCCGGCGCTAGAATCCGTAGGTCGAAGCGGGCTGCGCGCCGCCGGCGATGGCCTTCCGGACGTCGTCCGGCCCGAGCCGGTTGTCGCCGTCGAACCATGGAGCCAGAGAGACGCAGGCCTCGCCTGTCTTCGGAACGCCGATACCGTAATACGTGTTCGTCCACCGGGGCAGACGCGAGCCGTTGATGTCGTACATCTCCAGACGCACCGTGTGCGGGCCGGGTGCCACGTCGGCCGCAAAGACGAAGACCTTGCCGGGCAGCGTGGTCCAATGGCGGACGTCGCCGGAGACGTCCCAATGGCCGGCCAGCGAGCCGGCGTAGGGAGCGTGACTGAGAACCTCGCGGAGGATGGCCTTGGTGGCCTGGGCGGCCTCCTTTTCGCCGATGCGGTCTTGCGTGGCCGCCTGGTCCCAGAGGTCGAGGACCTGGAAGGCGGGGCCGGCGTAATGGCCGTCTATGTACACGCGGACGGTGCGCGGCCAGACGGGCGACCGGCCGAACTCCGTCTTCTCGCCGCTGATGCCGCCCAGGTACTTGTACGGGCACCGACCGAGGTCCAACGTCAGGACGAGGTTCGTCGCGGTCTGGAAGGCGGGGGTGAAGAATTCCTCGGGTTTGTCAACGGATCGGCGAACGGGGCTGGCGGGCGCGGCGCCCTGGAGGACGGCGGGAGCGTCGGCCAGCGTGCCCTCGGCCTCGGCGAGGTTGACGATCGGCTCGATGTACAGGTCGGGCTTCTCGGGGTTGTGGAAGGTCTGGTAGACCCAGGCTTCGCCCTCGGTCCGTTTCTTGAGCATCTCGCCGGCGTTCTTGGCGTCCTGTTTGGATTCGCGTTCGGCGTCTTTTCCCTTTCGCGGCGTCTTGGTGGTGGCTTTGCGGAACGCGATGGCCGAGTTACCCATGTCGCCGAGTTTCGCGTAGGTCTTTCCGGCCCAGTAGAAGGCGAGGCCGAAATCCTCGCCGACCTCGGGGGGAGTGGATTTGTCGACGACGGCCCCCTTGTCGGCCAGGAGCGCCCGTGACAAGAGGATCCGCGCCTCGTTGTAGTTCCCCGCCAGGTACTCGGCGAGGGCGAAGTAGGTGCACAGCATGGCGCGCTCGTACGTTTCGCCCTTGTAATACTTGAACCGCTCCGACGAGAGGGCCGCCCCGACGTTCTCGTGCTCGACCTCGAGTTGGTCAAAGGCTTCGCGGAGCCGCGGCTTGGCACGCGTGTAGGAACCCAGCAGGATGGCCTGCCGGCCGAACTCCATCCGCGCCAGGACGTAATTCGAGTCCTTCGGGTCGGCCGGGAGGTTCGGTTCCATCAGGTCGAGCGGGTTGACCCAGGCAGGGGTCGTCCGTTGGGCCTGGGGTTCGCAACCGGCGGTGAGGAGCGTTGCCCCGGCGGCGGCAAGGAGCGCAGCGAGCGAGAGCCGATTCATCGAGCGTCCCTTCGCAATGGGCCGGTCAGCGGTCGTACACGCCGGCCCGGACCAGTTTCTTCAGTTCGTAATCGTCTTCCCAGAGAATGGCGCTGGAGGAGGCATCCGTCAGCCGGACCGACAGGCGCATGTACTGGGTCTGAGTTCGTCCTCGGCTTCGGCGGATGCTCTCGACGCGGCCGGACATGAACAGGTCGGCCCCGTAGACGGCCTTGCCGCCGCTCGTCGTGACCTTCCCGAGGTCCTTGTCGCGGCGTTCGGTGCGAATCTGGTCGATGATGTCGCGGTCGAGGAAGAGGATCTTCCCGCCGCAGTTCTTGATGAGTTCCGTCCGGATCTTGTACAGCAGGTCGTCGGTGCTGAAGAGTTCGTCGCTCGCGTTGACGACTTCCGTGAAGGCGAGCGTCGGCGGGTTGGCGGCGTTCTGGATCTGCGGCAGGCGGATGAGCGACTGGGCCATCTGGAAACAGGCGGCCCGGAAGTCCTTGCTACTCATCGCCCCCAGGAGGGCGTCGTCCTCGCTGTCCAGATCCATCCGCGCGGTCTGGCCCGCGCACCCGCCCAGCGCCGCGAGGGCTGAAAGCATGAGGCAAAGGACGCCGGCGCGGCAGGTCCCGTGAAAAAGGCTGGCGAAAACGGTCCGATCGGACATGGCTCGTCTCCTTTGGATGATCCGTTCAGCATGCCCGTCCGGCCGCCGAATTTCAAGCCCAAGCGGGACAACACGGGACCGCCTACCGGTGCCTCTGGTCTAAGACCCCGGCCCCGCGCTTCCGGCCGCGACGGTACTCTATACTATCGGCGGCTCCGGGTGAGGCGGACCATTCTTTTCGCGCGGAACCGCCCGCCGCGGCCGATACCGCTGCGTCGCACGCGGCTGACCCAACGCCCGGCACGCCCGACGCTGCGAAACCTTCTCGTGCCCCAAGCGACCACGGACCTTCCGGACCGTCCGGCGCCGTCGCTCGGGGTCTACCAGTTTGGGCGGGCCGCCTCCTTCAGCATCTGGATGTCCAACGCCTGGTTGGCCACCAGCTTCTTAAGGCGGGCGTTCTCCTTCTCCAGGGCCTTCATCTCCTTAGCCATCTCCGGAGGAGCCATCCCGCCGTGCTTCGTCCGCCAGCGGTAGTACGTCTGCTCGCTGATGCCCAGGGCCTTGCAAACCTCCGGCACCTTCAGTCCCTTGCCCAGCTCCACGTCCGCCTGCCGCAACTTCGCCACGATCTGCTCTGCACGGTGTCGCGTCTTCATCGAGAATCCTTTCCGGCCCTCCGGCCGAGGGGATTCTCTCACAAAACCTGGACTAATTCACGGGGAGGGGGTCACCATTGATATGGCAAAGGAATCGCCGCTCGGGCTCGAAAGGCAGCGCGCGCGGGCGAAAAAGGGGTCCCACAAATTCACTTTGTTTATCCGGGGGCGTTAGGGGCGGGCGGCCCACCGTCGCCCCCGGCGCGCCGGGGCTATGGCGGGCAAGCGAAGGCGCGGAGGGCGTCGGCGGTGAGTTGGACGGCGGACTCCATAGCGGGGCTGAGGCGGTCGGCAATCGTGAGGTCGGCCGGCTGGGCGCCGAGGAGGGCGCACGAGAGGTCGCGGCTCCCGGCGCGCCGGGACTCGCGGGCGAGGCCCCGGATCGCTTCGGCCACGAGAGAAAGGCTGATGGCATGGGTCGAAACGTCCACCTCGGCGAGACGGTCGGCCTCGACGAAGGCGACACGGCCGGGGGCGGCGCCCAAATCGGCGGCGTCCACAAAGAGGACGGCCGAAGCGCCGCAAGACGCGATGGGAACGAGGAAACTTTCGGGGACGGCCTGGACGTCGAAGAGGCGGAGGGCGGGGCAAGGTTCGAGGGCGGCGACGACGGCGGGACCGAAGGCGTCGTCGCCGCGAAGGGCGTTTCCGATGCCGACGACGGCGAGGGGCGGTGCCAGCGAAGCGCGCAGGGCGTCGGCGAGCCGAGCGGCGGAGTCGCAGAAGATGGGCGCGGTTGGCGGCATAGAGGCGCTCGAATTTGAAATTTCAGATTTCGGAGAACGCGGGGCAAGCCCCGCGGCGAAACATGACGGCGCAACATCTCACACGGCGCGCGGGGCGGCGCTAGGCGCCCCAGGTTTCGCGGAGGACGGTGGCGCGTCGGCACTTGGGGCAAAGGACGCGCATGGTGTCGCTGCGGTCGAGGGGTCGCTGGGGATCGCGCGGGGGCCCGGTCTCGACGAGCCCCAGTTCGCCGTCCGCGAGGAGTATCAGGGTGGGGTTGGCATAGCGTTTGGCGCCGAGTTGTTCGGCGACCCAAAGGAGATGGTCGCGTGCGCCGATTGTCGCGCCGCAGACCTCGCAGAGGACGAGTTCCTTTTCGACGGATTCGACGCAGGCGGTGCGGTCGAAGGCGGCGAGGTCGTACTCGGTGGAGAGGCGGACGCCCTTTTCGGTGGTGCAGTTGAGTTCGCATTGTCCGCAGAAGATGCAGGCGCCGTAATTGAGGTCGAGGCGTCGCATGGGGGGGTCGGCGGCGGTGTCGTCGGTGACGAGGATGCACTGGCTTGGGCAGACCTCGGCACAGGCGGCGCACCCGATGCAATCGTCCTTGTAGAACTTCGGTTTGCCGCGGAAGCCGGCGGGCGGCTCGTAAGGCTCGGCGGGGAACTTCGTGGTGGCCGGGCCGCGGAGGAGTGCCTTGACGGCTTCGCCGAGTTCGCGCAACTTGGGTTTTTTCATGAGTTAGACTCCCGGAGTCTCGTCCGGCTCGCCGCGTTCGGCGGGGGGGCGTTCGGGGTGAATGTCTTCGCCGTAGCGGTCCACGACGCTGCCTTCCCAGAGGCGCACCCCCGAGCGGTAGGCGCCTCGGGCGATGGCGTGTGCGGCGACGGGACTGGTGAGGAGAAGGAAGACGGCACAGAGGACGGCCTTGGCGCCCATGGCACCGCCCCAGGCGCCGACGAGGACGCCCAGAAGGATCATGCAGGTGCCGAGGGTGACGCACTTGGTGGCGGCCTGGACGCGGTTATAGACATCGGGGAGGCGCACCAAGCCGATCGTGCCGAAGAGGTCGAAGGCCAGGCCGATGCCGATGATCCATTGGGCGGCGATCTCATTCATCGTAGTATCGGCCCTCCAGGTATTTCGCCAGGGCGATGGTGCCGATGAAGGACAGGAGGGCCCAGGCGATGGCGATGTTCATATAGAAGTCCTGTCCTGTCCATAGGGCCATAAGGCAGCAGAAGCCGACGACGAGGGTTCCGAGGATGTCGATGGCGACGGTGCGGTCGGGAGCGGTGGGCCCGCGTCCGATGCGGTAGAGGCAGAGGAAGGAGGCGAGCATGAGGGCGGCGGCGGCGACCAGCAGAAACTCCGGGGGCAAGAGGGGGGTCATTCGAAGATCCTCCTGATGAGCCTTTCGAAGCGTTTGACGATTTCGGCGGTGTGCTCGGCCTCCGTCTCGCCGCGGACGTTGATCCAGTGGACGTAGAGGTCCTGGCCGACGATGTCGACGGAGAGGGTTCCGGGTGTGAGGGTGATGGAGTTGGCGAGGATGGTCTTGGCCATTTCACTCTGGAGGTCCGTGCGGACGCGGACGATGCCGGGGCGGATGGGCATGTCGGGGTGAAGCACCCGGTAGGCGACGTCGAGGTTCGCCTTGAGGCAATAGTAGAGGAAGTAGGGGATGTAGAGGAGGAGCCAGAACCATCGGACGGGGTTCAGGCCCTTCTCGGGGTTGTCGGGATAAATCTGCGCCAGAAGCGTGGAGACGAGCAGCGCGAAGAAGACGCCGGCGGCGACGTCGGGCAACGCCAGCGACCAGGTTAGAAGGAGCCAGAGGACGAACGTGAAGAGGAAACAGAGGACTTGTTTCATGGGACCCTCCCGGTGGCGTCGAGCGCGACGGTCGAAGGTTCGGCGGTGGAGGCGGCCGGCAGGTGCACGGCGGCCTTGAGGACGGCAACGGCCGGGTCCACGAGGCGCTCTCGGACGGGCGGAAGGAGGAGCAGTGCGCTTGCGAGACAGAGCACCGCGAGGAAGACGGAGGCGAGGCACATGGCGAAGGGGACCTCGCGGGCGCGGGCGGTGCGGTCGGACGGTTCGCCGCCGAGCACATCCCGCTGGACCTTCAAATAATAGACGAGGGTGACGACGGCAGTGGCGACGGCGAGGCCGGCGGGCAGATAGAAGGCCCAATGGCCGGCGACAGCCATCTGCACCAGAACGATAATGATGATGAGTTTGGACCAGAACCCGCCGAAGGGGGGGACGCCGCTGATGGCGAGGGCGCCCGCGCGGAGGCTCCAGGCGGTGACGGGCATGCGGCGTCCGAGGCCGCCGAGTTCGGCGAGGAGGCGCGTGCCGGTGGCCTGCTCGATAGAGCCGCTGCAAAGAAACAGGAGGCTCTTGAAGACGGCGTGATTGGCCATGTGGAACAGGCCGCCGAAGAGCGCGAGTCCGGCGACGGGGATGAGGGCGGGGTGCGCCGGGGCCCAGGCGAGGGCGACGACACCCGTCCCGATCGCCAGGACGACGTAGCCGATCTGGCTGATGGAGGAATAGGCGAGGAGGCGCTTGAGGTCGGCCTGGCCGATGGCCAGAAGCGCCCCCAGAACCATCGAAAGCGTTCCGAGGACCACCAGGATGATGCCGAAGACCTCGGCTCCGGCGAAGACGGAGAAGACGAGCCGGCAAAGAACATAGACGCCGCAGGCCTTGATGAGGAGGCCGGAGAGCATGGCGGAAATCGGCGCGGGGGCCGAGGGGTGCGCGTCGGGGAGCCAGGCGTGGAACGGAACCAAGGCGGCCTTGAGGGCGAAGCCCATGAGGAGAAAAGCGGCGGCCAGGTAGATGGGGACCGTGAGGCCTCCACTGGCGCGAAGGGCCTCGGCGACCTTGGCGAGGTTGAGGTGGCCGGTGACGTTGTAGACGATGGCGATGGCCACCAGGATGAAGGCGCTGGCGATGGACCCCAGGACGAGGTACTTGAAAGCGGCTTCGAGTTCGTCGGCCTCGGTGCCGAAGGCGACGAGGGCGTAACTGGCGATGCCGGCGACCTCGAGGAAGACGAAAAGGTTAAAGAGGTCGCCCGCCAGGACGACGCCGTTCATCCCCGCGAGCATCAGCATGAAGAGGCCGTAGTAGAGGCCCGGATTGGTGTAATGGGTCATATAGTCCAGGCTGAATACGAGGACGAGAAGGCTGATGAGGGCGACGAGCAGGACGACGAGTTTCGAGAGGCCGTCGGCGACGAGGCTGATGCCGATGGGGAAGTCCCAGGCGCCCATCCAGTAGGGCGGCGTCTGAGCGTCGGGAAGGAGGACGAGGCGGACGGCGAGAACGCAGACGCCGGCGACCATGAGGATCGGGAGGATGGCGCTCGATCGGCCGGGACCGAAGAGCCGGCCGAGAACGGGCATGAGAAAGCCGCCGGCAAGCGGAATGGCGACGAAGAGCGGCAGGAGGTTTTCCACGGCGTTACCCTCTCAGGTTTCGCATGCGTCCCGTGTCGAAGGTTCCATACCGGTCGTAGAGCCGGATGGCGATGGCGACGGCCAGGGCGGTGACGCTCAGGCCGATGACGATGCTCGTGAGGATGAGAGCCTGGGGCAAGGGGTCGACGGCGCGAGCGGCGATGTCGGCCGGCGTAAGGTCGGGCGTCAGGATGGGGGCCATCGGCGCCCCCTGGCCGTTCGAACGGTAACCGACCAGGACGAGGAGCAGGTTCACGGCATAGTCCATAATGAGCAGGCCGACGATGACCTTGATGACGTTGCGTTTGGCGACGAGGGCGTAAATGCCGACGACCAGAAGGAGAAAGGCGAGCAGATAGGGGAGTTTCGCAAGCATCATCGCTGGACCTCCGAATCAAGCCGTCCCGTGTCGGGGACCATGAGCCGCCGCTCGCCGCGACGCCGAAAGAGCGCCAGCGCGAGAAAGACGCCGAAGAGCCCCGCACCGATCTTCACGCCGATCGCAAGGTTCGAGATGGGAATGGTTCCGGCGCTCAGGAGACTGCCCGGCGTGCCGAGGAAATCCGGGAAGTTGGCGAAGAACGCGCCGGCGTTCGGGACGAGGTACCCGAACAGCGCGACGCCGAGAAACGCGAGCGCCCCCGCGGCGTCGCTGGCGCGCACGACCTCGTGCGAGATGACCTCGCGGCTGAACCGTTCGCCGAACGCCAGGACGACGAGGACGAGGGCCCCGGCGACGATGACGCCGCCGGCAAATCCGCCGCCCGGCGTCACGTGGCCATAGAGAACGATGTACGCGCCGAAGAGGGCGATAAAGCCCGCGACGAGGCGCGTCGTATTCTTAACGATCAGGCTCATCCCGCGCATGCGAGTGCCTCCCAATGCGACGAAGGACGGCGTAGGCGCCGAGGATCGCGACGAAGATGACCGTCGCCTCGCCGAGCGTGTCGTAACCGCGGTAATCCAGGACGATGCCCATGACGTAGTTAGCGGCGTGGGTGCGCTTCAGGCCTTCCTGGAGATACGCGCCGCCGATGCTTTGGGGAATGGTCTGGGGCCTGGCGTCGGCTTCGACAGAACCGAGCGCTCCCGCGGGCCCGTCGGCCCGTCGGCCTCGCCCGG
>JBAUDW010000259.1:0-7438 GCA_049678285.1 Phycisphaerae bacterium | reverse complement strand
CGGCGTCCCTCCGCAAGTTCAAGCCCTTCAGAGGTGGTGCAGGAATATTAGCCTGCTGTCCATCGCCTACGCCTCTCGGCCTCGGCTAAGGGTCCGACTAACCCTGGGCGGACTTGCCTTCCCCAGGAAACCTTAGGCTTTCGGCGGACAGGATTTTCACCTGTCTTATCGTTACTCACACCGGCATTATCACCTGGTAACGCTCCACCGCTCCTCACGGTACGGCTTCGACGCGGTTACCAGCGCTCCCCTACCACTCGCGAGCCCGAAGGCTCACGAATCCGCGGCTTCGGTGCCATGCTTAGTCCCGTTCCTTCTCGGCGCCCAAGGGCTCGACCAGTAAGCTGTTACGCACTTTTTAAATGGTGGCTGCTTCTAAGCCAACATCCTGGTTGTCTTCGCACTCGGACTTCCTTACGCACTTAGCACGGCTTGGGGACCTTAGCCGACGATCTGGGCTGTTTCCCTTTCGACGCTGGACATTATCGCCCGGCGTCTGACTCCCGAGGTAGTCGTCGTGGTATTCGGAGTTTGGTTGAAATGAGCGACCTTGCGAGTCCTCATTTTCATTCAGTCGCTCTACCCCCACGACGTAGTGGCTCGAGGCTAGCCCAAAAGCTATTTCGGGGAGAACCAGATATCTCCCAGTTTGATTAGACTTTCACTCCTCCCCACAGGTCATCCCCTAGCTTTTCAACGCTCGTGGGTTCGGTCCTCCAGCCCGTTTTACCGGGCCTTCAACCTGCCCATGGGTAGGTCACTGAGGTTTCGGGTCTACCCCGTACGACTGATCGCGCTTTGAACGCTCGCTTTCACTTTGGCTCCGCCCCGGAGGGGCTTAACCTTGCCGTACAGGGTAACTCGCCGGTCCATTATGCAAAAGGTACGCCGTCACCCGTTGCCCGCCCGAAGGCGGGCCATAGGGCTCCGACAGCTTGTAGGCACACGGTTTCAGGTACTTTTCACTCCCCTCGACGGGGTTCTTTTCACCTTTCAGTCGCCCTACTGGTTCACTATCGGTCGTTGGAGAGTACTTAGCCTTGGGAGATGGGCCTCCCTGATTCACACGGAGTTCCACGAGCACCGTGCTACTCTGGGTCACCGGACGGAGGGCCTGCGCCTGTCGCCTACGGGGCTTTCACCCGCTATGGCGGACCATTCCAGGTCCTTTGGCTAGGCCGGCTTTTTTGTACTCCGTATGTCCGGGCCCTCAACCCCCGCCCGAAGGCGGGTTTGGGCTGGTCCCCGTTCGCTCGCCGCTACTTGGGGAGTCGCAATTGCTTTCCTTTCCTCCGGTTACTTAGATGTTTCAGTTCACCGGGTTCGCTCCGTCGGCCTATGCATTCAGCCGACGGTGAGCCGGATCGGTTGCCCGTCCGGCCCGGGTTGCCCCATTCGGGTATCCGGGGATCAACGCTTGGTTGGCAGCTCCTCCCGGCTTATCGCAGCCTCCTACGCCCTTCATCGCCTTCCAACGCCTAGGCATTCACCGTGCGCCCTTAGTAACTTGACCACATTAATTCTTGTCTTTCGTGGGTCGCCCGACCTCCCGGCCGTGCGACTCGTCCAGCAAGAACCGTCCCTCCTCCGCCCATGCCTGCCTAACGGCAGGCGGGCTTCGAAGGACCATGGCCACGCCTCATACGCTTCTCGAGTTGTATTCGCAGTTGCGGATACAACTACCCACTTTGCCGCTATTCACTTTTCAAAGAACCCGACATCACTCCAATGCGGAGTGCGGAATTCGGAATGCGGAATGAAAGGCACCGGCATCGCCGCCGTCTTTCGTTTACTCCGCGCTCCGCGCTCCGCATTCCGCACTCGGAATGGTGGAGCCGACGGGATTTGAACCCATGACCTCCTGGTTGCAAACCAGGCGCTCTCCCAACTGAGCTACGGCCCCCCGATCCATTGCGGAATTCGGAGTTCGGAATGCGGAGTGAAAGGCAGCCGGGGATGCGCCTGCCGTTCACTCCGCACTCCGCATTCCCCACTCCGCATTGGGTCTGGTGGGCCCAGGTGGATTCGAACCACCGACCTCGCCCTTATCAGGGGCGCGCTCTAGCCAACTGAGCTATGAGCCCCTTGAACAGTGCGGAGTTCGGAATGCGGAATGCGGAATAAACGGCGACGGCATGGCGAGGAGAGCCGTGTGCTGTTCATTCCGCACTCCGCACTCCGCATTCCACACTGGGGTAACAGTTCGAGCCCCGGCAGAGCGGGAGTGTGCTGACGTTCCGCGACCCCTTGGGGTCACGGCCTAGGTCTCCCTAGAAAGGAGGTGATCCAGCCGCAGGTTCCCCTACGGCTACCTTGTTACGACTTAGTCCCAGTCACCGGGCTTACCGTCGGCGCCTCCCTCCCTTACGGGTTGGGTCAGCGACTTCGGGTACTCCCAGCTTCCATGGCTTGACGGGCGGTGTGTACAAGGCTCAGGAACACATTCACCGCGGCGTAGCTGATCCGCGATTACTAGCGATTCCAACTTCATGCAGGCGAGTTGCAGCCTGCAATCCGGACTGAGATGGGTTTTTAGGGATTAGCTTGGCCTTGCGGCTTCGCGGCCCGCTGTACCCACCATTGTAGCACGTGTGCAGCCCTGGGCATAAAGGCCATGAGGACTTGACGTCATCCCCACCTTCCTCCACGTTCACCGTGGCAGTCCCCTTAGAGTTCCCGGCATGACCCGCTGGCAACTAAGGGCAAGGGTTTCGCTCGTTAAGGGACTTAACCCGACACTTCACAGCACGAGCTGACGACAGCCATGCAGCACCTGTGCAGGCTTAGGACTGAACCTATCGTCGGCCTTTCGGCTTTCTACTACCTGCATGTCAAGCCCAGGATAAGGTTCTTCGCGTTGCCTCGAATTGAGCCACATGCTCCACCGCTTGTGTGAGCCCCCGTCAATTCCTTTGAGTTTTAGCCTTGCGACCGTACTCCCCAGGCGGCGCACTTAACGCTTTCGCTGCGGCGGGGATGGCCGTCAGAGCCTCCTCCACCTAGTGCGCATCGTTTAGGGCTAGGACTACCGGGGTATCTAATCCCGTTTGCTCCCCTAGCTTTCGGACCTCAGCGTCAGGATGCCCCCAGCGAGCTGTCTTCACCATTGGCGTTCCTCTCGACATCTACGCATTTCACCGCTCCACCGAGAGTTCCACTCGCCTCTGAGCACCTCAAGTCCGGCAGTATCGAATGCCATTCCTCAGTTGAGCCAAGGGATTTCACATCCGACTGGCCGGACCGCCTACGTCCTCTTTAAGCCCAGTGATTCCGAGCAACGCTTGCCCCCTTCGTCTTACCGCGGCTGCTGGCACGAAGTTAGCCGGGGCTTATTCTGAAGTTGACGTCAACGTCACCGGCATTATCCGCCGAGACGCTTCATACCTCCAAAAAGCGGTTTACACCCCGAAGGGCTTCCTCCCGCACGCGGCGTCACACCGTCACGCTTTCGCGCATTGCGGATGATTCGAGACTGCTGCACCCCGTAGGGCTCTGGGCAGTGTCTCAGTCCCAGTGAGGCCGAACACCCTCTCAGGCCGGCTACGCGTCATCGCCTTGGTGAGCCATCACCTCACCAACTAGCTGATACGGAGCAGGCCGCTCCCAGACCGGCGGGCCCGAAGGTCCCCGCCCTTTGACACCGCGCCATCCGACGCGGAGCATCATCCGGTATTACCCCGCCTTTCGGCGGACTATCCCGGTGTCCGGGGCACGTTACCTGCTTTGTACTCTCCCTTTCGCCACTAGCGAGTTCCACCTTTCGGCAGATCTTGCTCGTGCGACTTGCATGTCTCACCCACGCCGCCAGCGTTCACTCTGAGCCAGGATCAAACTCTTCAATTGGAAAGCTGGTCACAAGACACGACTCGCGAGAGTGTGTCTTGTGTCTTTCAACACACCACTTGGCCATCCCGACCGCTTCCAGCCGGGACCGCCTAACCTCCACCCGGACGCTCCGGCACTTGCGCACCGATGCGCCCAGTGGACACACTCCCGCTTTGTTAGGGCTCGAACTGTTTACTTGTCAAAGAGCGCAGGGGCCTACGCGCCCGCAAAGACCAGTGATTATAACTCCGACCTCGGGGCTGTCAATAACGAATCGCCCCTCGTTTTCACTTTTTTTCGGAACCCCGCGGCGTGAACCGCGAGCGAGGTTCCTGGAGTGGCGTACCACCCATACCACAACCAACAGTATACCATATGCCCCGGCCGTGTCAAGCACCATTTTTTCTTTTCCGCACAGGACGCCCGGACGCCGCAGCACCCCGCAACGGGGTCTTATCGGACCGCCGGCGGGCTCCCTTGAGCCAATCCGCCCCCTGCCCCGCGCGCCGTCTATTTATTTAGCCCCCCGTGAATACACGGGGGGTGCCGTTGCCTCCCGGTGAATATACCGAGGGCGCCGTGGCGTGACCATGCGCGCGCCACCGTGGAAAGGAGACGGCCCCCGAGTTTTCGCTCCGAGGCCACATCCCCGCCTTTCGCCCGCTCTTTCCGTCCATCCCCGCAGCACGGGCAGAGCCTCCCCACCCGGCGATCCCAACCCCCCGCAACACGCTCCGCGCGGATTCTCCCTTTACCGTCTACTTCCTTCTGCGACGAGCCAGCAATCCCACCGCGCCGAAGCCCAGCAAAGCCACCGTCGCCGGCTCGGGCACGACGGTATAGCCGTACGCGTCGGCGAGGACGTCAAGGTCCACGTCGGACTCGATGGTGCGTTCGCCCAGGGCCAGCCCCGCGTTCACGAGGTCGTTGGGAAAGTAACCTGCGGCCACGCCGACGCCCAGGTACTGGTCCACGTGCGAGGCGGATCCTCCGCCGCTTTCATCGTCTGCCAAGTACACGCCCCCGTTGGCAAAAATGCCCGGATTGTACTGGGCGGCCGGGCCCAGGGTCGGGGCCGCACCGAACACATAGAGCGCGCGGCTGTTCTCGCCCCCGACCGGCGAGGGCACCACCTTGTCGTCGAAATTGTCGAAACTGTTGCTGAAGCCCAACACGTGGGCAATCTCGTGTTTGACGAGGCTCAGCAGATCGTACCCGTTTGCCGCTGGCGTCCCGACAGGCGCGGTGAAGTGATACGCGGTGAGACCGGGGTTGTACTCCGAGTGCTCGGAGGGAGTGGGGTCGACCCAGAACGCCACTTCCCCCGCGCCCAACCGGTCGTCAATCTGGATGAGTCCTCCGGTCGGCGTTCCGTTGAGGGTGCCGTCCACGTCCGTGTCGCCCACGTCCGTCGTGTAATTGCTGGCCCAGCCCAGAAGGGTTCCGGCGAGGGCAGACTTCCGGAAGGTGATGTTCACCTGTCCCGCCGATGTGATGGCGTTCTGCCACTGGGACGTGGCCTGGTTGACGACGGCCGTCTCCTGCGCGATGAAGGGAACCGTGCTGTTAATATTGTCGATGGTGACGTTAATTGTGATCGCCTCGGCCGGCGACCCCCATAGAGCGCCCAGGATTAATCCGCAGCACGTAACCTCGATCAGTCGTCTCGCATTCATGGCTCCACCTCCAATCGTACCTCGGTTTGCACCCCTCGCGATTTTGATGCACTGCGGCTGGGTTACGCGCGCCACCGACCTTCCTCCGCCGCTTCTTTCTCCGCCTTCGGGCGGCGGGGGGAGGCGCGGGCTCACACGTCCGCGCACCCCTCCAAAGCCCCTTCCTGCGCATCCCGACTCACCATCGGGACACGCCTCACTTCACTCTCCTTCCCGTCCCCCTTTGCCCGCTCGTTGCGTCCGTACGCAGGGAGCGGTAAAAGCCCCCGCCCGGCACTCCCAACCCCCGCAACGCGCGCCGGGCGGGGCCCCACATTCAACTCACCGGCTGCGACGACGCCGAATCAGCGTCGCCACGGCGCCCAGGCCCAGCAGGGCCAATGTTGCCGGCTCGGGAGTGACCTGCATGACTCCCCACCAGTTCCAGGCGCTGCGGCCTGTGCCGCCCGGCGGCGGAGCGACGATGCTCCCGTTTTTCGGCACCACGCCGTTCTCGAGCCCCACAATCGAGACGCACTGGGTCGGGTCGAAGCCGTTGGGGTCCGAAAACAGAGCCACATCCCAAGGCGGCGGCCCCGGCGGCCAAGGAAGCGGGAACGGCGGCGGGATAACGTGATGCAGTTCATCACCCACCCCGCCGGCATTCTGCGCCGCCACGTAGATCAGGACATCGTTGATCATGTTCCGCCCCAGGGCTCCGTTCCCGGGAGCCGCAAGGCAGTTGAACGTCCAGGAGCGGGTCGCGCCGTTGATATCCACCAGACCGATGCCCAACGTGTTGATGACAAAGCCCGTGGCCGGACTGACCAGCGGCGGGTTCGCGTCCATCCACAGGGTCTGGCCCTGAAGGTTCGGGTCCGCCCCGTAGGTGTACTTCCAGCCGGCGATGTAACTGGTATCGACCGAAGACGTCAGGTCAATCGCCCACTCCATCCCCATGCCGGGCGGCAACGTGTACGTGACGTCGGGGATCTCGCCGCCCAGGTACGTCCCGCCGCCGGAAGCCCACACCGTCGAATCGACAAACTCGCCGGCGCCCATGTACCCTTTGAAGCCGGAGTCAAGGGCGTTCCAATCGGCCAGGGTCATCGGCGCAATGTTAGGTCCGATGGCGGCCGCCCACTCGGCCTCCGTGGTGAGTTTGACTTGTGAATCCGCAGCGGCTCCTACAGCGAACAGCATCAGCAGCACCATACATCCGATCGCTCTCACGACATGTTTCGAACGCATTGCCGTCTCCTTTCCTCTGAGACTCGACTCCCTTCCCCCCTACCGTTTCCGTTTCGATCTACTATGTGCAGCCCGCCTGAGATCCCTCTCCGCACCTCCTTTCATCCGTCGGCCAAGCGTCCTCGGGCGCGGCCTCGCAACCTTTCGGGCACCCCTGCCGCACCTAGTTCGCCTTAGTCCTCGCGACCGCGCGAGTTCCGTCGCTCTCGCGGCGCCCCTCGGACCGGTTCATCCCTGCCCCTCCGGTAACGTCTCGTATGTCAAAGGCCCTGTTCCTGCGGCAAGGCCTGTCAATAACCGCCGCAGCGGTCCCCCTTCGCTCCGAGGCCGCTTCCCTGCCTTTCGCCCGCGCACCGGCCTATCCCCGCGTCGCGGGCGAGGCCTCCCCGCGCCGGCGATTCAATCCCCGCAACACGCCGCGCGGTTCCTCCTTGTGCAACTACTTCCTTCTGCGCCGCCGCGCGGCGCTCCTGCCGTCGAGTGCCCCGCGATCGGTCCGGCCCGAACATCTCCTCCTCAGAACCCCTCTGTGTCCGTCTCCTCCACCTTCAGCGCAGCCGGACCCTCCGACCGCGCGTTGTCCGCTCCCGCACCGGTCGCCCCAACCATCGCCGCAGGAAGCCCGCACTGCGGCTGCGGCCGGCTCACCCCTCTCCCGTCCCCCTTTGCCCGCTCGTTGCGTCCGTACGCAGGGAGCGGTGGAAGCC
>JBAUDW010000258.1:0-23550 GCA_049678285.1 Phycisphaerae bacterium | reverse complement strand
AAAAAGCCGCGGCGTGCGACCTTTGATGATGCCGCGATCGTGGCGACGTACCTGTGGGCGGTGCTGCATGACCGGCCCACATCGTGGGCGTGTCGGCGATCGAGTTGGCCGATCTATTGGCGTCGGCGGTCAAGGCGGGTCCAACCTGGGAGGCGTGAAGGGCGAACGGATCGTCGCCCTGTGCGACGTGAACGAGAACAACCTCAAGAATGCCGCTCAGCAATTTCCCGAGGCCAAGACATACGTCGACTGGCGGCAGTGCCTCGACCAGAAGGACATCGACGCCGTCGTCTGCTCGACCACCGACCACACCCATGCCTTCGTCAACGTTTGGGCGATGAACCGCGGCAAGCACGTGTACTGCGAGAAGCCGCTCGCCAACTCGGTCCACGAGGCGCGCACCGTGCGCGAGACGTACCTGAAGAACAAGAACAAACTGGCCACCCAGATGGGCACGCAGATCCACGCCGCCGACAACTACCGTCGGATGGTGGAACTGATCCGCGGCGGTGCGATCGGCACGCCGGAGGATGCCCGCGTCTGGTGCAGCCGTGTGCCCGAGGGAGGCGAATATCTGCCGGCGGCCGGCGACCCCCCGCCGCACCTCCACTGGGACCTGTGGATCGGCCCCTCGCCCATGCATCCCTATAACCCGGGGTACCTGGGCGGGTGCCTGGCGTGGAACCGGTTCTGGGACTTCGGCAGCGGGCAGATCGGCGACATGGGCAGCCACATGATGGACATGGCCTATTGGGGTCTCGACCTGACCCTGCCGACCACCTGCAAGGCCGAGGGCTCCGAGCCCAAGAGCGACGCCACCTGTCCGACCTGGCTGACCGCCGAGTGGGACCACCCGGCCAACGGGTGGCGGCCGGCCGTCAAGGTCTACTGGTACGACGGCGGCAAGAAGCCCGGCGTTCCGTCGGAGGTCTTCAACCGCGACGGGATGTTCAAGGGCGTCATCTTCAAAGGCGACAAGGGATACCTCCTCTGCGACTACGACTACCGGATCCTCATGCCCATGGGCGACTTGACCTCCTTCCGGCCCGCCACGAAGGACACCCTCATCCCGCCCTCCAAGGGCCATCACGCCGAATGGATCGAGGCCGCGAAGACCGACCGAAAGACCCTCTGCAACTTCGACTACTCGGGCGCCCTGATCGAGCACAACCTCCTGGCGCTGGCGGCCTACCGCGTCGGAAAGCCGCTCCAGTGGGACGCCGCCAACCTGAGGGCCCCCAACTGCCCCGAGGCGAACGCGTACATCAAGAAGACCTACCGCGAAGGCTGGGTCCTGAACGGGTGATCAAGACGAATATCGAATAATGAACATCGAATAAAGAATGATAAAGGCAATATTCGCGCGGCGTCCCGGTCGCCACAGGCGACTCGACTAGGCGAGCGGGACGCCGCGCACCATCGACATCTCGGCGCTTGACAGGTACTTGGATGCGGCGTAAAGTAACGTCAGGTCCGCCAGGAAGGCGGGCCGGGGCCGAATTGGGCTTCGGGAACAGGTCGCGCCGAAACCCAAACCTGCCCGCCTCAGGCGGGTTTCCACCCGCTTTCGGGACGCGACCCCATTGCGAAGGGGGACTCTCAACAACTTCCCAGGATCATGATGCACACGCGGATGCCCGGCCCGCGGAGTGCTGCGGCGGTGGCGCGAAGAGGGCGAGCGGGATCAGTCGGCGGGGATTCCTGGTCGGCCTCGGCAGTGCCGCAGCCCTGGGCAGTGCGGCCCTGGCGGCAGCCGCCGAGAAACCGGCCGCATCGCCGCCTGCCGATGCGGGTCCGCAGGAGGCCCCCCGCGGCCCTGCCGACTTCAAACTCACGCGCGGCAAGGCCGAGCCGGGCCGGACCACGCGCATCCTGCTCGTCACCGGCCAGGAACACCCCGCCCACCGGTGGCAGCAGACAGCCCCCGTCCTGGCCGAGGAACTCTCCAGGGACGGCCGCCTGCTGGTGGATGTGTCGGAGGAGCCGCGCATCCTCGCCGCGCCGCAGATTGGCGACTACGCGGCCCTCGTGCTGCATTTCATGAACCCCAAGCCGCTCGACATGGACGCCAAGGGCCGCGAGAACCTTCGCCGGGTTACCGAGGGCGGCAAGGGACTGGTGCTCGTCCATTTTGCCTGCGGGGCGTTCCAGGAGTGGCCCCAGTTCAAGGACCTGGTCGGCCGCGTGTGGGACCCGAAGTTGCGCGGCCACGACCCGCACGGGAAGTTCCGGGTCGAGATCACCGGCGAGAAACATCCGATCACCGTGGGCCTGAAAGCGTTTGACGCCGACGACGAACTCTACACGTGCCTCACCGGCGACCGGCCCATCCAGGTGCTCGCCGTCGCTAAGTCGAAGGTCGATGGCAAGGATTACCCCATGGCCTTTGTGTACGCGCCGGGCAAGGGCCGCGTGTTCCAGTGCCTGCTGGGGCACGACGTCAAGGCCCTCCAGGTGCCAACGGTGGGGGAACTGTACCGGCGGGGCACGGCCTGGGCGGCAGGCCTCGCACCGGTGCCGCAACCGAAACAGTAATTCGCCGATCGTCTGGTGTCCTGTCAAGCCGCGTGGCTGATCGGCAGGGCAATCGGGTTAACTGAGCGAAGGGGAATGCAGATGATCGAGATCGGCATGGCGAGCGACAACTTCCGGCACGAGGACCGCAGCGTCGCGTACGTCTTCAACTGGTGCCGCAAGGTGGGCTGCAACGTCGTTGAGATCAACACCGTCAACGGCGAGGACTTCTTCGAGGCCCTCGGCTTCTCGCCCGCCGTCTCGCTGAACTGCGACGGGGCGGCCCTGCGCCGGGAACTGGAGCACCACGGCCTGAAGGTCAGCCAACTCGACTGCCACTACGCCCTGCACCGCTGGCAGTCCATCCCGTACATGATCAGCGGCGTCAAGTTGGCCGCGGCCATCGGGTGCCCCTACATCGCGACCACCGACGGGGCCGAGGTGCCCAAGGGGATGACGCTCGAGGAGGTCTTCACCCGGGCCGTGTACCACCTGCGCGAGGCCCTCGCGGTGGCCCGCACGCACAACGTCGGCATCAACATCGAGCCGCACGGCCCGCTGACCACCAACCGCGAACTGATGGTCCGGCTGGTGAAAGAGATCAACGACCCCCTGCTTGGCGTGAACTTCGACACGGGCAACGCCTTCGTCTCCGGCAACGACCCGGTCGCGATGACCGGGGAACTGTTGCCCTGGATTCGGCACTTCCACGTCAAAGACGTTGCGCCCGAACTGCGGCAGGCCATCGGCAAGGAGACCGGCATCGCCGCCAGCGACGTCTACGTGGGCCAGGGCATCAACGCCGACAACATCCGCAAGATCGTGGACCTCCTGAAGGCCAACCGCTGGAGCGGCGTCATGTCCCTGGAGACCAAGGGCGAGGCCAACAGCGGCAAGAGCCTTGAATGGCTCCGCGGCGTCGTGGGGAAAGGCGTGTAAGGAAACCGGGGCGTTGCTTCGGCCTACGTTGGAGTCGAGCCCAATTTCCGGGGACACTCATAACCGTGCCCGTCAAGGCCCTGGTCACACCCATAACCGTGCCCTGTTCCGCCTTCGTCCCGGTCCCGACAGGTCGGGAGGACTACGGACGGACAGGCAAGGGCGCGCCACAGGGGTCGTGGCTAAGCATGTGTAATTTTGCTTACTTCCCGGTTCCCCGGCCTGCCCGCCGTAGCCCTGGCGTGCCGGGGCGGTGGTGGGTTCCCGAGTCCCTGTTCCTGCCTTTCCCTCCTTTGCTGTAAGTCCTTATTTTTCGTTTTGCAGAAATGGCACTTACGTTCAGAGGCGTTGACGTAAGTCATTCTGGACTTGTGGGGGATCTCGCGGCCCCGGCCCACCGGCCTTACGCCTTGGTCACGGCCTCGGCCACGAGGTCGCCGACCTCGCTCGTCGTATATCCCATCTTGCCAGCCGCCAGGCTTTTGAGTTTTTTGGCTGTCACGTGCGCGATAGCCGATTCGACGCGGTCGGCCGCCGGCTCTTCGCCGATTTCCCCGAGAAGCATCGCGAGCGCCCCGATGGCCGCCAGCGGATTGATCTTCCCCAGGCCGGTGTACTTCGGCGCCGAGCCGCCGATCGGCTCGAACATCGAGAGGCCCTCGGGGTTGATGTTGCCGCCCGCGGCGATCCCCATGCCGCCCTGGATCATCGCCCCCAGGTCCGTGATGATGTCGCCGAACATGTTCCCCGTCACGATCGTGTCGTAGTACTCGGGGTTCTTGACCATCCACATGCAGCACGCGTCGACGTGGTTGTAGTCTTTCTTGATGTCGGGATACTCTTCGCCGACTTCGAGGAACGTCCGGTGCCACAGGTCTCCCGCGTAGGTCAGGACGTTCGTCTTGTGCACCAGGGTGAGCATTTTCTGGTCGTTGCGTTTTCGGCAGAGTTCGAAGGCGTAGCGGACGCACCGCTCGACGCCGCGACGCGTGTTACACATCACCTGCGTTGCGACCTCGTGCGGCGTGCCTTTGTACTGGATGCCGCCCATCCCTGTGTAGAGGCCCTCGGTGTTCTCCCGCACGATGACGAAGTCCACGTCCTCGGGTCCCTTGTCCGCCAGCGGGCAGGGCACGCCGGGGTACAGTTTCACCGGCCTCAAATTGATGTACTGGTCGAGTTCGAACCGCAGCCTGAGGAGCAGGCCTTTCTCCAGGATGCCCGGGGCGACGTTGGGGTCGCCGACTGCGCCCAGGTAGATCACGTCGAACGCCTGAAGCGTCCGGATTTCCTCGTCCGTGATGACGGGGATCGTCGGCTTCGTCGGGTCGCCGCCGCACGCGAGGTACTGCTTCCCGCTGAAATCGAACTCCCGGGTCTCGTACGCAAAACCGCAGGCCTTCGCGGCCGCCGCCAGGACCTTCAGGCCCTCCGCGACGACTTCCGGTCCCGTGCCGTCGCCGCCGATCACCGCGATCCGGTAGGGCTTCCTCGTCTGCTTCTTCGCCGCTTTCCTGGGCATGGGGCCGTCTCCTCTCGGCTTATGAGACGACGTTTTTACCGCGCTTCGCCCGGTTTGGCAAGACTTTAGGCGCAAAGGCGCCAGGGGGGGAATGGGGAAGGGCGACGGCAAACGGCAAACGACAAACAACAATGACCAAGGCGCGATGTTGTGCGAGCCGCCCGCGGAAGCGGGCGGTCACGTTCCCTACCGTGGCACGTGCCAGGGTAGGGAATGTGATCCCGGCGCGCCGGGAGAGCGGGGGGTTCAACGCAGAGAACGCAGAGAACGCAGAGAACAGCGGGGACTGGGGAACGGCGACGGCAAACCCCGAGAGAATGGGGCGAGGCGGCAAACGACAAACAACAATGACCAAGAAAAAGAAGCGGCGTCCCGCACCCACCGGTCAGGGGCGGGCGCTCGTTCGGTCTCCACGGCCGCCAATGGGGAGATGACGCACGCGAATCCGGCCCTCCGTCACGGATACCATGGCCCCCGCCGCCAGGTCCTCTCCAAAGCGATCCAGAACCGTCCGCACCAAATGCACCAGCCCATCGGCCTGAAGACCTTCGATCCGTATCCGGATTACGGAAGGGCCCGAGGCGCCGCCCAGCGTGAGCAGCGCATGGAAGTCGGCGTCCAGTGTGACGACGGCCCGCCCTTCCCGCTCGGCTGCCGCAAGGATCTCTTTGTCGGATGCGCTGCCCAGCCCGCAGTCGCCCGCGTGAAGGGCGTCCACGCCCGCGTCGCGTAGGCGCCCGGCGGCCGACCGTGGCAACCCCTGGTCCAGAGAAGCAGTTTCATCGCATCGGCGCCAGGGGAAGGGACTTGTCGTCGAGCATTGCGGCGGCGTACTCCAGCGCCTGGCGAATGTCCTCGTCCTGGGGTTCCGGATACTGGCGCCGAAGTTCCTCGCGGTCGGGGTACAAAGCCACGGCTTCCACCACCCGGCGTACCGTGAGCCGAAGGTTCCGGATACAGGGCTGCCCGTTGAGCCGGCCCGGATCATAAGTAATGTGATCGAAGGCCATCGGTTGATCCTCCTTTCAAAAGGGATTATACCGTTTCCTGGTGCGGCGGCAACTGCCGATTCCTGCGTATCGGGCGCCTCGGACCGGACAAGCAGCGCGGGGGTGGAAAAGAAGCGGCGTTGTATTGTCAGGCCCATTCATGGGCCTTCGCCCCGCGTTAGTCGCCGCGGCGACCATTTTATGGCGGGGTGACCGGCCGCCGCCGGGTGTCACCCCGACCGAAGCGGAGGGGTCTCGCCGTGCGTTGTTGTTTCCCCTCAGGAGAGTCGGACGACAACGGATTCACGGCGAGATGCCTCGATCCCGGCCCCAACGGGGCAAGCGCGCCGGGACTACGGCGGCCGCGCACGCGGCGCCAAGGCGGCTGAAGCCGCCTCATAACGACACAGTCCCGAATGCCCTTGTCCCCTTTTCTTTTGTTTGTTGCTTTTGTTGAGTTGGGAGCCCCGGCGGGGCGATTGAGGCTTGCTCGCCTCCGGTGGGCGTCAGTCGCCCCTCCGGGGCTCTGAAGAAAAAAAGGGAATGACGGGGGGCGGGCCTTGCCTCCCCGGCCTTGCGGCCTGGGCTATCCTCAAACGCCCCTCCCGGGGCTTTTGACATCAAGGGTTCCAACCTCCTCCATCCCCGGGCAAAACTGGGGATAACTCCGGCGGAAAACCGTTTGCCCGCCCCCGCCGCGCTTCTATAATAGTCCCCATGAACGCCCAACGGACCTGTCGTCCCTATCGTAGGTGCAGCACAAAAAAGTGGAACTTCTTTGGCCGGCGGGTGCCATCCCGGCGCGCCGGGACTTGTCAAACCGTGCGCCCGACACCCGCCCCACCGATTGACAAGCAATCGGTGGCACCCCTGGACGTTGCCACTTTTTTGTGCTGCACCCCCTGTAGTTGCTTTGTGTTTTCCCTCGCCGCCATGATTCTGGTTGCCCTCGCAGCGTCGGCCGCGACAGGGGAGGAGCCCCCCGCCGCGGCGGGCACCGTTCTCTACGTCTCTCCCGAAGGTAACGACGCGTGGACCGGCGCGCTGGCCGCGCCCAACGCCGACCGGACCGACGGCCCGTTCGCCACGCCCGCCCGCGCCCGGGATGCCGTCCGCGCCCTGAAGGCCCAAGGGCCCCTCGCTGCGCCCGTCACGATTCTCTTTCGCGGCGGGATATATTATCTGGAGGCACCGCTCGTCTTTGCGCCCGGCGATTCCGGCACCGAGGCCTGCCCTATCACCTACACGGCCTTTGAGGGCGAAAGGCCCGTTCTCTCCGGCGGCCGGCCCATCACCGGCTGGCGCCGCGAGGAAGGCAACCGATGGATCGCCGACGTGCCCGAGGTCAAAGACGGGTCCTGGTACTTCCGTCAACTGTTCGTCGTCGGCGAGCGCCGCCAGCGTCCGCGGCTCCCGAAGGACGGGTTCTATCGCATCGCGAAGTTCCCCGGCGGCAGCGACTACCGCGTTCCCTCCGACCAATTTCAGTTCGCCGGCGACGATATCCGCGCCGACTGGGCGAACCTCGCGGACGTCGAGGTCGTCGCCCTGCACTTCTGGGTGGACGTGCACCTGCCCGTGGCGCGCGTGGAAAGTGCGACGCGCACCGTCTTCTTCACCCGCAAGAGCCGCCGGCGACTGAGCGACGATTTCTCGGCGAACCCCGCCCGCTACTACGTCGAGAACGTCCGGGAGGCGCTCGACCAGCCGGGCGAATGGTACCTCGACCGCTCGACGGGGCGCCTCACGTACCTGGCGATGCCGGGCGAAGACCCGTCCGCGGCGGGGGCGGTCGCCCCGCGCCTGGAGTATCTGGTGCGCTTCGAAGGCCGACCCGCCGACGGCGCATTCGTCGAGCACATCCGTCTTCGCGGCCTCGGCCTCGCGCACAACGAATGGGCCCTTCCGCCCGACGATGCCGGCGACCTTCAGGCCGCGGTCGCCGTCCCGGGCGCGGTTTACCTCTCGGGTGCCCGCCATTGCCGCATCGAGGGTTGTACGCTGGCCGGCTTGGGGACCTACGCCGTCGAACTCGCCGATGGGTGCCGCGATGTCCGCGTCGTCGGCAATGAAATGGCGGACCTGGGGGCGGGCGGCGTGACGCTCACCGGCGGCGACGCCGCCGCGCCCGAGCCTTTGCGCACCGCCTCCAACGTTGTCACCGACAACCACATCCACGACGGCGGGAAAATCTGGGCGAGCGCCGTCGGCATCCTCCTGCGCCACGCCGCCGACAATCTCATCGCCCACAACCACATCCACGACCTCTACTACACCGGCATCAGCGTCGGATGGGTGTGGGGCTATAAGCCCAGCGTCGCCACGGGCAACCGCATCGAGGCCAACCACATCCACCACATCGGCCGCGGGCTCCTCTCGGACATGGGCGGCATCTACACGCTCGGGCCGTCGCCCGGCACCGTGCTGGCGGGCAACGTCATCCACGACGTGGAATCCTACGGCTACGGCGGATGGGGCATCTACACCGACGAGGGTTCCACCGCCATCCTCATCGAGAACAACATCGTTTACCGCACGAAGACCGGCGGGTTCCACCAGCACTACGGCAAGGAGAACGTCGTCCGCAACAACGTCTTCGCCTTCTCCCGCACCGACCAGATCCAGCGTTCGCGAGCCGAGCCGCACCTCTCCTTCACCTTCGAGCGCAACATCGTTTACTGGACCGAAGGGCCGCTCCTCGGAAAGAACTGGAAGGACGACCGGTTCCGGATGGACTTCAACTGCTACTGGAACGCTTCGGGCCAGCCCGTCACGTTCGCCGGCCTCTCGCTCGAGGAGTGGCGGAAGCGAGGCCACGACGTGCATTCGCTCGTCGCCGACCCGCTCTTCGTCGCCCCCGAGGAGGGCGACTTTCGGCTGAAGCCCGAGAGCCCCGCGTTGAAGTTGGGGTTCCAGCCGATTGACACAAGCGGCGTCGGCCCGCGCGTCCCCTTGCCGTAACGCTTCGCGCGCAAGAAAGCGCGGCCGTGCCCGGGAGCGCTGCCGCGCTGAACTCTTTCGCCCGAAATGGGGTCTGACCCCATTTTTCACAGCATCCGCGTGCTCCTGTCGCGCCGAGCCTCCAGGGGGGCCTACTTCCGGACGGGGAAGGTCACGACGGCCGCCGAGAGCGGCGGCAACTCCAGCCGGACGGCCGTTCCGTCAAGGGTCGCCCGGCCGGGCACGGGCTTGACGGCATCGGGCTGCTCCAGCGTGTTTCGGGCCTGGAGCGCCCCCGGAGCGACGACCTCGACCGCCGGCTTGCCGGGACGGAAGTCCCCGCCCACCTCCAGCGTCACGGAAACCGCCTCATGCGTCGGGTTGACCGCCTTGACGTAGATGGTCTTTCCGTCGGCCGATTTGGTGGCTACGGCGTTCAGGGGTCCCGCGTCGCCTTCCATTGCGATGCGCTCGGGCGCGTAATGGTCGCGCCACAACTTCATGACCACATAGTTGGGGGCGGGGAACCAGCCCGTGTGATTGAAGTTGATGAAGGCGTTGTCCCACTCCCTGGCCGATGTGTGCCGCAGAAACAGGGCGGGGCCGCCTATTTCCAGGGCGTCGCCGCAGCGCTCGAAGGCGTTCAGCAGGCCGCCGCAGTAGAGGCCCGTCCGCCAGTCGGTGCTCTGCGCGTTCCACTCGGAGACGTAGATTTTGAGGTTCGGGTTTTTCGAGCGGGCGATGAGGTCGGCGGTGTCGCGGAAGAACTGCTCGTAGCGGCGCGGCCCGTCGGCAAACAGATTGGGATCCTCGTAGTGGTGGATGCTCAGGTAGTCAACCAAGTCGGCGCACCGTTCGATGAGGATACGGTTCCACTCCAGGCCAATGCCTCCGCGTCCGTAACCGGCGCTGCCGCAGGCGGCGAGTTTTATCGAGGGATCGGCCTTCTTCATGAGAGGGGCGATCTTGCAGACCGCATTGGCGTAGGCCTCGGCGCCCATACCCCACGTTTCGTTGTCGATCTCCCAGTATTTGACGCCGTATGGCTCGGGATGCCCGTTGGCCGCCCGCGCCTTTCCCCATTTCGAGTCGGCGGGACCGTTGCAGTACTCGATCCAGTCGAGGATATCCTGCTCGAATTCCGCCTCGCGCCCCTTGCCCACCCACTGCGGCGTGCCGATGTTCACGACGATCAACGGCTCGGCACCGACCTTGCGGCACAGGGCGACGAACTCGTCCGTGCCGAAAGAGTTGACGTCCAGGTCGTCCCAGAGGGGCCGCGGGTACACGCCGCGCTTCGCCTGGGGGCCGATGCCGTCCTTCCACCGATAGGCCGAAGCGAAGCATCCGCCGGGCCACCGGATGACCGGCGGACGCAGGGCCGCGATGGCCGCCAGCAGGTCCGGCCGGAAGCCGCCGGCCTTTCGCCAATCCAGCGGCATGAGGCTGACCTGGTCGATCCAGACCTCGCCCTGGCCTTTCAGGGCGACCTCGATGGCGCCGTCGGGCGCGTCGGCAGCGGGGTTGAGCCTGATCGGATACTCGGCCCACGCGTTGGCGGGCGGGGGCAGGGTCTGCTCGGCCAAGGTCCGCCGGCCATCCGTCAGCCGCACGACAGCGCCGCCGGCCGCAGCGCCCCGCAGCCAGAGCGAACCGACGTACGTCTGGCTTCGGACCAAGCGGATCGGTTTCTGCCGGAGGCCGGTCTCGCCGCCGCGGCCGACGAGTTTGTGGCACACCAGGCTGTTGAGCGGGTTGTCGCGGTCGATGAACACCTGGCCGCTGCCGAAGGACTCCCAGTGCCTGGCGGCGCCGGCGGCGAGCAACTCCTGGGGCAGGCCCTCGTGCAGGACCGTGCCGTCGAGCGACGCGACCCGCAGGCCGCGGAACTCGGCCTGCGTGGACCACGTGCCGACGCCCACCTTGCCGGCCGGGTGTCCGTCGGGGTCCGTGAAGTCGATGAGGGCCTCGTCGTCGAGCCAGACGCGGATGCGGGGTCCCTCGCAGCGGACCCTGATGCGGTACCATCGTCCTTGGTCGATGCCGCCGGCGGCGCGCGGCCCGACGGGTTGCCAGCGCTGGCCGGCCTTGTCGCCGCGCTCCAGTTGATGGACCTGGTTGCCCCAGCCGCCCAGGTTGCACCAGTAGAAGCGCTTGTCGTCGAGGACGCGAAACAGGATCAGGAACCCCTCGCTTCCGCCGGTCTTCCGGGCCTCGAGGGTGAACTCGTAGTCGCGCCAGGCCGTGTCGCCGAACGTCAGCCTCTGGTTTTGGCCGAGGCCGTCCTGGACGACGCAGCCGTCGCGCACGGACCACTGGCTGGCCGAGTGCTCCTCGAAACTGCGGTTCCAGACGAGTTCGCCCCACAGGCCGCCGTTGCACGAGTGATAAATGTGCTCCAGGAAGTGGCCGTAAACCTTCGGGTTGATCTGGTTCAGGACTCTCGACGGATCGACCGTAAGGCGAACCGGCTCGACCGCGCGGGCCTAGCCTGCGGTCGCTGCCGCGACAACCATCACAGCCAGGAGGATGCGACGCAGGAGCGACTCCTTGTCTGGTTGACGAAGCAGCACTACGGATTCTCGACCGGCGTCCCGCACTCCGGGCAGACGCCGAGGGTGGCATCGAACGGCTTCTCGCACTTCGGGCAGTACGTCACGTTCGGGAGGCCCGAGTACCGCTTGCACTGGTCGCACCACCGGCCCTTCGGCGTGCCGCACTTCGGGCACTTCGGCGCCGACGGCGGGAAATGGAACGCGTTCTCGCTCGGGCAGTACGTGCCCATCTTCACGACCTTCGCGCAGGCCGGGCATTCGTACTCGCCCACGCGGGTGGCGACAGCGTTGCACTTCGCGCAGTACGTCCCTTCCTCCATCACCTCGTCGCACCCGGGGCATTGGGCCGACGCCTCGCGAGGCATCTTCTTGGGCGATTCCGGCAGGTAGCAGCCCAGTCCCGAGGCGGCGAGCCCCGTCCCGAAGGCGCCCGCGAGTGCACGCACCACAAAATCCCTCCGCTTCATGCGTAAGCCTCCTTTTGCCGGCGGTTCCGATGCAACCTCTATCGGCCTGCCATCGTACTATTCTATAGCATCCCTTGCACCCGAATGCCAAGAAAAACTGGCGCGCTTCCCCCTTGGGCGCGCCAAAATTTTCTGGCATGACCCGTTTCCGAAGGTGGGCGTTCTGTCGTCCGTGTAGCGCGGGGCCGCGCCAGAGGCGGGCAAGGTTCATCCCCCGCGCTGCCCATGCCGCCGACCCCCGCCTGCGCGGGGCGTAAAGCTTGCCCGCCTCTGGCGCGGCCCCGCGCTACAAAGACCTAACGTTCGCCAGAAAACGTTGCCGCCCCCTGTTTCGGGCCTACCGCGCATTGGCCTTGAATCAAGAGGTGCGGTGCGGTAGCGTGACGCCTCTGCAATCGGAAAGAACAAGAGGAGGATCCTTTTGTCCCGCCGCATAAAGCGCCGCACGTTCCTCAAGACCACGGCCGCGGCCGCCGGTCTCACCGTTCTGGGGGGTTCTTTCCGCTCCGCCGCCTATGCCGCCAACGAGAAACTCAATTGCGCCTGCATCGGCGCGGGAGGGCAGGGCGGCGCCCACGTCGCTGCCGCCGCCAGGCGGGAGAACCTCGTCGCCCTCTGCGACGTGGACGAGGGCCGCCTCGCCGCCGCCGCGAAGAAAAATCCCCAGGCGAAGCCCTTCACCGATTACCGAAAGATGTTCGACGAGATGCACAAGGCGATCGACGCCGTCTTCGTCGCCACGCCCGACCATCATCACGCGCCGGCCTCGATGATCGCCCTCGGTCTCGGCAAGCACGTTTACTGCGAGAAGCCGCTCACGCATTCCATCTACGAGGCCCGCCGCCTCGCCGAGGAAGCCCGCCGGGCCAAGGTTGCCACCCAGATGGGCAACCAGGGGATGTCGAGTGATGCCACACGCCTCATCGTCGAATACATCCGCGCCGGCGCCATCGGCCCGGTGCGCGAGGTCCACGTCTGGACCGACCGGGCGGCCCTGGGCTGGTGGCCTCAGGGGTTCGACCGCCCGGCCACCACCGACCCCGTGCCGGAGGGCCTGAATTGGGACGTCTGGCTCGGCCCCGCGCCGGAGCGGCCCTTCGTCGCCCGCCACCGCGACGGACCTTATAAAGACAAGCAGATGTATCATCCTTTTGTCTGGCGCGGCTGGTGGGATTTCGGCACGGGCGCCCTGGGGGACATCGCCTGCCACGCGATGGCCCCGGCCTTCTGGGCCCTCGACCTGGGGTATCCGACGGCCGTCGAGGCCGAGCACTCCGGCACGAACGGCGAGACCTTCCCCTCGTGGTCCATCATCACGTACGAGTTCCCCGCGCGCGGCGACAGGCCGCCCGTGAAACTCGTCTGGTACGACGGCGGGAAGAAACCGCCGCGCCCCGCCGAACTCGAGGAAGGCCGCGAACTCGGCAAGGGCGGCGTCCTCTACGTCGGCGACTCCGGGACGATGCTCGGCCGCGAGATCATCCCCGAATCGAAGAGGCGGGATTATAAGGCCCCCGAGCCCTCGATCCCGCGCGTGCCCGGCGGCAACCATCACCTGGACTTCTTCATCGCCGCCAAGGGCGGCCGGCCCGCGTCCTCGAACTTCGACTTCGCCGCCCAATTGACCGAGTCGGCCCTCGTCGGCAACGTCGCCATCCGCGCAGGGCGCCGCATCGAGTGGGACGGGCCCAACATGAAGGCCGCGAACGTCTCCGACGCGGCTGTCGAGCGCGTCATCCGCCGAGAATACCGCGCCGGCTGGACGCTGTGACTTTTGGGGACGGGCCCGCCGCGCCAAGATCCCCCTTGAGTGCCTCGGCACGCGCTCCCCTCCGGGTCGCGGCTAACCATCAACCGCTGGGCCGTCTGCCGTTGCCTTTCATTCCGCCCTTCGACCTTGTCCTTCGACGGGCTCAGGGCCGTGAGCGTGGTCGAACGGCTCAGGGCGGCCCGGGTGCTCATCTCGCGCCACGCTGGAGGAGGATCGCCTCGTGTGGCGCGGGGTTCAGATGGATGCGGGTCTGCGGCTACGCATTGCCGAGGCGTCCAAGACCGCGGCAGCCGACGCGATCGACCTTGCGGTGCTTGACAGGTACCAGGAGACGGCGTAGGGTGGTGTCCGGCCCGCCCGGACGGCGGGCCGGCTGGGTCTTCGGAGGCGGGTCGCGCCGAACCTTCAACCTGCCTGCCTCAGGCGGTTTTCCACCCGCTTTCGGGACGCGATCCCTTTAAGGAAAGGCTCGCTCGCGATGAAAACCCTGACGACATGCATGACCCTGGCGCTCTGCTGGTGCACATGGATCGAAGCGGCCCCGGCGAAGGCCGCCGACGCCCCCGCCCAAGGCAATCAGGCAGAGGGGACACCCGTGGTCGCCGACAAACTCTACCAGGAGACGTACCGGCCTCAGTTTCACTTCACTCCCGCGAAGAACTGGACGAACGATCCCAACGGACTGGTCTACTACAAGGGTGAATACCACCTGTTCTTCCAGCACAACCCGACGGGCATCGAGTGGGGGAACATGACGTGGGGCCATGCCGTCGGCCCGGACATGGTCCGCTGGAAGCAGTTGGAGCACGCCATCCACCCCGACAAACTGGGCACGATCTTCTCGGGCTCGGCCGTCGTGGACCCCAATAACACGGCCGGCTTCCGGACGGGCGACGAGAAGGTCATCGTGTGCATCTACACGTCGGCCGGCAAGCCGTTCACGCAGAGCATCGCCTACTCGAACGATCGCGGCCGGACGTTCACCAAGTACGAGAAGAACCCCGTCCTGGGGCACATTGTGGGCAGCAACCGCGACCCGAAGGTCCTCTGGCACGAGCCCACGAAGAAATGGGTCATGGCCCTCTTCCTCGACAAGAGCGACTACGCCCTGTTCGCCTCGCCGGACCTCAAGGCGTGGGAGAGGCTGTGCGACGTCCTCGTGCCGGGCGCGGGCGAGTGCCCCGACTTCTTCGAACTGCCCATCGACGGCAACCTGAAGAACACCCGGTGGGTCTTCTGGGGCGGGAACAACACCTACCTCCTGGGGACGTTCGACGGCAAGACCTTCACGAAAGAGAGCGGCCCGCACCCGTCGAACTGGGGCGGCAACTGCTACGCCGCCCAGACCTGGAGCGACATTCCGCCGTCCGACGGCCGGCGCCTCCAGATCGCCTGGATGCGCGGCGACAAGTACCCCGACATGCCGTTCAACCAGCAGATGAGTTTCCCCACGGAACTCACCCTGCGCACGACGCCCGAGGGCGTCCGCCTCACCAAGAAGCCCGTCCGGGAGATCGAGAACATCCACGCGAAGAAGCATTCCTGGGCCGACCGAGCGCTCGCGCCCGGCGGCGAAAACCTGCTCTCGAGCCTCGAGGGCGAACTGTTCGACATCCGCGCCGAGATCGAACTCGGCCAGGCGACGGAGGTCGGCTTCACGCTGCGCGGCCAGAAGGTGCGGTACGACGCGGCCGCCAAGGAAGTCACGGCTTTAGGCAAGAAGGCGCCGCTTGCGCCGATCGACGGCAGAATCCGCCTCCAGATCCTCCTGGACCGGACCACCATCGAGGTTTTCGGGAACGACGGCCTCATATCGATGCCGACGTGCTTCCTGCCGGACCTTGCGAACCGCACGTTGGCCGTCTACGCCGAGGGCGGTGAGGCCCGGATCGTCTCGCTCGAGGTGTACGAACTGCGGTCCGCGTGGGAATGACAGGGAAGGGAAAGGCGAAAGTAATCGCGGCGTCCCGCCGGGACGCCGCGATTTGTTTGGGCGCGGGGGACGACGGCGCACGCGGGAGTGCGTGTGACGGACGCTAAGCCGCAAGCGGCGCGCGGGGGGTGCGCCGATTATTTTTGGTCCCGCACGATGGGCACGAGGATGATGTTGCGGAACTCTTTCTGGGAGCCTTCGGCCTGGAGGCCGATCTTGCCGGGAACCACCTCGCACTCGGTGGCGGTGTTCTGGGTGAGGTTGTTCACTTGGATCTCCAGGTTGCCGCCGTCGAGGGTGATGTCGTAGTCGTTCCACTGGCCCGTCGGCCGCTCGTTGGACTCGTGCATTTTTTTGGTGTGGCGTCCGCTGGTGCGGTTCTCGGCAACCTTCATCGGGAACTTATCGATATTCCAGATGTCGCCCAGGGATCCGGACTGTCCCTGGCATTCGATGGACTTGGGCCAGACCTTGTCGGGTCCGACGATGCGCACGAGGACGCCCGAGTTGCCGGCCGCCACGTGCCGCATCTGAAGGTGGAGCGCGTAATTCGTGAAGTCCTGGGTGGTGCGGAGGTATCCGGCGGGATTGCCGGTGTCGGTGATGACGCCGCCCGAGACGCCGAAGGTGTCCTTGAGGGCGTCGCTGGAGGGTGTCCAGCCGTCGAGGTTCTCGCCGTTGAAGAGTCGGACGGCGTTGCCGAACGGCCCCGCAAGGTGCTTGATGCTTATGTCCTTGAACTCGACGACCATGGGAGGCCCGGCGTGGATTTGGAGTGCGAGGATTCCTTCGCGGGCGGCGCCCTTGCGGTCCTTCGGGTCCGCCGGGTCGGTGACGCGGTCCTCGTCGATGAGGGCTATCGTGGGGTACCCGTTCAGGTAGTGGCGCAGGTAGTTGCCCTGGGCGATGATGATGTACTCGTTCCAGTCCTTGTCCTTGTAGTAGGGGGCTTGCTTGAGGGCGTTGACGTCGGCGACCTTGCTGACGACCTTCTTCTCGCCCTTCTCGGTGATGACCGTGAAGTCGCCCACGTTGACCAGCCACCCGCGTCCCCCCTCGTGGTGGAGGCCCCCGTCCTGGCCGGGGCTGTTGAAGAAGTCGGCCTGGTAGCCGGTGATGCGCCACTTGTCCGTTTCCTTGCTGCGGTACTGGATGCCGGAGTTGCCGTTCTGGATGCGGAACTTGATTTTGAGAATGAAGTCCTTGAGCGTCCCGCCGCGCCAGACGCAGAAGGTGTTGCCGTGGGCGGGTTTCTCCGGGGTCGTCTCGCCGCGGATGGCGCCGTCCTTGACGGACCAGAGCCTCGGGTCGCCGTCCCAGCCCGCGAGGTCCTTGCCGTTGAAGATTGCGGCGAAACCCTGCTCGTCCGTCTGTGCCCGCGCGACGGTCGTCGCCCCGAGCCAGAGGGTCAGCGAGAGGGCCGCCAGCCCAAGCAGTGTCGATCGCATCGCACACCTCCTGTTCGCGCCACCGTTGCAAGGCTGGTCCAAGTATACGTCGAGGGGTTTCCAATTGCCATAGCCGACGAGGTGCGAAACCGGATAATTCCCGGCCGTCAGGCGCAGGAAGGCGGCCGGATTGTTATTGCACGCGGCAGGGGGGAAGGCGAAAATAGAAGCGAAAGCGGTGTCGGGAGAGGACCAGATGAAACTCGCGGAGCGGGCGGAACAGTTGCTGGCGATCGACGCGGGGCGAGCGGTCGAGCGGCTGGTGGATTACATCCGGCGGGCGCGGGAGCCCCGGTGCGCGGGCGGCGTCCTGATGGGCCTGAGCGGAGGGCTGGATTCGGCGGTGCTGGCGTCGCTGGCGGTCCGGGCGCTCGGGCGGGAGTCGGTGCACGTCGTCTTCCTGGGCGAGCGGGACACGGACCCGGACACGGCCCGCAAGTCGCGTCTGGTCGCCGACTGGCAGGGCCTCGCATGGGAGTCCGAAGACATCACGCCCCAGATACGGGCGAAGGGTCATTATTCGTCCGGGACGATGCGGGTGACGGCGCGGTGGGGTTTTCTGAATCGGCACGTGCTTTACCGGCTGTACCGGCTGGTGACGGGCGAGATGCCGTTCATGTCCACGCTGCGGAACGGAGACTTTGATCGCCGGCCGGTGGCGCGGTTCATTTATCGGTTGACGATACGGCACGTGGAGGCGGCATTCAACGGGCGGCAACTGCATCGGCGTGAAGTGATTGAGCGTCGGGCGGCGGAGGCCGGGGCGTGCATCATCGGGGCGGCGAACCGGTCGGAAGGGATGACGGGCTGGTTCACCCCAGGCGGAGCGGACGACATGCCGTTTCAGCCGCTTATGGGATTGTATAAAACGCAGGTCAGGCAACTTGCGCGGCACCTGGGGGTGCCGGAGGAGATCATCCGGCAGGCGCCGTCGCCGGACATGATGCGCGGCGTGACGGATGAAGTGGCGCTGGGAATCGCGTACGAGAAACTGGACATCGTGCTGGACGGGATCGAGCGAGGGCGGACGGACGAGGAGTTGATGGGCGAGGGCCTTCGGCGGCGGGAGATCCGGCTGGTGCGCGAGATGAATCGGCTGAGCGAGTGGAAGCGGGACCCGGCGCATGTGGCGGCGGTGGACGGCGGCATCGGGGGCGGGCTGCGGGTGAACGGTGCGGACTCCAGTGCGGAGTGCGGAATGCGGAGTGCGGAGTGAACAGGGCCGCTCCCTAGCGCCGGCCAACGGCCGCATTTCCAAAGACCGCGCCCCATTTGCCCCAGGCCGAATCTCCGGTCAATAACCGCCGTGTCGAATTGGCCTCGTTCTGAATGGCCTCCCCGGGTATATTTATAGCGGCACCGCGCACCCCGGCGCCGGTTAAACAGGCAAGGGAAGTCCAGAGGGAGTTCCGGTGACATAGAACTTAACCTGAATCCTGCGTGAAAAAGGTCACTTTTTCGGCTGGCGCTTGTTCGTATCCAGTCACGTGGTTTTTGAGGGGGTGGCACGGTGGTGAAGGGGGCGGCCACAAAAATATTTTTTGCTGGGTTTTTTCCTTGCCGCTATTGTGCGGGGGGGCGTATATATCACCGATCAGGCTCATCGTGAGCCTGGCCGGCCCAAAGGCCGTGAACGGTTACGGTATATTTAGAGCGGCACCGCGCACCCCGGCGAGGGTTAAACAGGCAAGGGAGGCCCAGGCACCAGGAGGCCGGCGGTCAAGAGCCCATCGGCCTAAACACAAGGAGGTATGGTTCCATGCGCACCAAAATGACGAGGCGGCAATTCGTGCGGACGGTCGGGGTGGGGGCAGCGGCGTTTCACGTCGTGGGCGCCCACGTTCTGGGTGGGGAGGGCAAGCGGCCGCCCAGCCGGACGCTGACGCTGGCTGGCATCGGCTGCGGCGGCCAGGGGGGCCACGACATCGGGTGGATGGCCAGCCTCGGCCATAACTTCGTCGCCCTCTGCGACGTCGACGATCAACGTGCCGCCGGAATTTACAAGCATTTCACCAAGGCTAAGACCTACCGCGACTTCCGCAAGATGCTCGACGCGCACGCCAAGGAGATCGACGGCGTCGTGGTCGGCACGCCCGACCACACCCACGCGGTGGCGGCGGTGGCGGCGATGAAGCGCGGCAAGCACGTCTTCTGCGAGAAGCCGCTCGCCCACTCCATCTGGGAAGTCAGCGAGATGATGAAGGTCGCTCGCGAGGCCGGCGTCGTCACGCAAATGGGGAACCAAGGCCACGCCGACGAGCACATCCGCCTCTTCTGCGAGTGGGTCCGGGACGGCGCCATCGGCGAGGTCAAGGAAATCCACGCCGGCTGCGACGCCTTCAAGGACGTCTACTGCCAGATCAACAAGTTGCCGGAACTGGCGAAGAGTCCCCCTGTGCCCGAGCACCTGGACTGGGACCTCTGGCTCGGCCCGGCCCAGTACCGGCCTTACAACCCCGTCTTCGCGCCGTGGAACTGGCGAGGGTGGATGCCGTTCGGCACCGGCTGCCTCGGCGACTGGGTCTGCCACATTGTGGACCCGTCGTTCTGGGCGCTGGACCTGGGCGCGCCGGCCACGGTGCGGGCCGAGGTCGAGGGGTACGACCCCGTCCAGCACGCCCTGTGCTATCCGCCGGCCACGAAGATCACGTTCCAATTTTCCGCCAAGGGCAACCGCGGGCCCGTCACGCTCGTCTGGTACGACGGCAACAACCGGATCCCCCGGCCGCCGGAACTGGAGGCCGGCCGCAACCCGCCCGGCACCGGGGCCGTCGTCATCGGCACCAAGGGCACGATCATGCACGGCAGCCACGGCGCCGGCGGGTGCCGCATCGTTCCCGAAGAGAAGATGAAGGCCTACAAACAGCCCGAGAAGACGATCCCCCGCGTCAGGAACCATCATGCGGACTGGTGCGACGCCATCCTCGAGGGCCGAAAGGCCGGCTCCGACTTCCACGACTACGGCGGCCCGCTCACGCAAATCGGGCTGTTGGGCGCCATCGCCATCCGCTACCCCACGCAGACGCTGGAGTGGGACGCCAAGGCGATGCGGTTCACAAACTTCGCCGACGCCAACCAGCACGTGACGCCCACGTTCCGCCAAGGCTGGTCGCTCTGAGGGTGGGGGCGGGCAGGCCAATCGCGCCAAGCGCGGCGGGTGAACGGCGACAAGACGAGTGCGGATTTCGGATTGCGGATTGAACGGCCAAACGGCCAACAGCAAACGAAAGCGTGTTCGCCGCGGGGCTTGCCCCGCGCTGCGAAGGCCGTAGGCGCACGGGCTTTAACATGCGGTGGGGGGTCAGGGTGAGGGCGGCGGCTCAGGGGCCGCCCTTTCTTTTTCGGGCGCTTGTTCCGGGGCGGCTTCTTCCTGGGCGGGTTCCTTGTCGCGGGTGGGGAGGATGATGGCCCAGGGCAGGAGGTTGGGGAATTTGAGGGGGTTGGCGCCCACGGGCTGGGCCTCGAGGTCGAAGCGGAAGACGCGTCCGCGGAGGGCGGCGGCGCCGACCTGTTCGCGGACGAATTCCTCGACCGCGGCGCGGTACTGGGCGAACGCAGGAACGCCGGTGCGCCCCGCGGGTCCGCGGCCGACCATCGTGTAATGGTTGGGGGCGAGGTTGAGGTAATCGTCGCCGTCGTCGTTGGGCACCGGGTCGCCGAAGAGGTTGTACGGCACCAGGCCCATGGGGACGGGGACGTTGACCATCCTGAAGGCGCGTGCGACGGGCCCTTGGGGGTCGGCGGCGCGGGCGGCCTCGAGGGCGTCGAACTGTTCGGCACTCGTGAGGGTGGGGATGCGGCGGAAGCCCAGGACGCTGGCGCCGAAGTTCGGATGGCGCTGGAGAGAGGCGGGATCGATCATCTTGAGGAAGCGTGGCGATTCGCCGGCGGGGGCGGCGTAGGGGGCGCGGTCGCCGTAGTGCGTGTCGCGCAGGTTGACGAAACTGAGGAACCGTCCGCGGATCATGTCGTAGGGCGTCTCGTCCAGGCAGCATATGCTGGAGCCGAGGAAGACGATGTTGTCGGCGTGGGCGAGGCCTTCGGGATGGGTGTCCTCGCCTTCGGGCACCTGGCCGGAGAAGGCGAACTGGGTGACGCGCGTGCCGGCACTGAAGCCGATGACGCTGGCGTGGCCGCGGTTGCCGTGGCGCCGGCGGTGGATTTCGAGCATGTCGTTCAGGCGAGCGGCGGCCTGGAGTTGGGCCTTGCGGTTGAGGTGTTCGGCGACGACGTCCTGCGTTTCGCTCCACTTCAGCAGGACGACCACCAGGCGTTCCGGCCGGTCGGGGAATCCGTAGGGGCTTTCGGCGAGGAGGCGCATGGTCCATCGTGAGGCGTCGACGGTGTCGCCGGAGCCTTCGGCGTAGATGAGGAGGTTGAAGTCGTCCACGTGGGCGCCGGGCGCCAGGTCGGTGTCCTGGAGGGCGACGTGGCGTCTGTCCGCCAGGTTGCGGACGACGAAGGCGGGAGTGGCGTAGGCGTCGCGGAGGGCCTGGGGCGCGAGGCCGCCGAGGACGTCGCTGCCGATGTGGCGGGGCTCGCGCTGCGTCTTGGGCGCGCAGCCGGCGGCGAGGAGGGCGGCCAGAACCAGGGCCGCTAAAGCGGAATATCGCCGGGTAACCATGACGGTCCCTTTCGCGTCGGCCGGTCGGGTAAAGATGGCGAGACCTCGCCAAATTTTGCCACGCAAAATTTGCTCAGGCTTCAAAAAGTATTTCCTTTAGCTTTCGCCGCCCAGTCGCCGACTTGTAAAATTTTTCTTTTTGTCGAGCTTCACTCAAGGTTTCAAACGGTTCAACGTGAATTATTTCATATGTCCGATATGGACGCGACGATTTCACTCTGCCAGTATTATGTTCGGTTAGGCGATTATCAACATTGTCGGAAACGCCGGTATAAGTCCTGGTTTTTGCCTCGTTAAGGAGAATGTAAACATAATACATGGCACACCTTGCTGGCGGATCCGCCGAGGTTGGTTGCCGTAACATCATTATAGGCGGACCCGTCAAAAATTCTAAAAGAATTTTTGACGAGGTCTCGCCAAATTTTGCTACGCAAAATTTGGCGGAGAGGCCGGGATTCGAACCCGGGGTACCCTTGCGGGCACACACGGTTTCCAACCGTGCCCAATCGGCCGCTCTGGCACCTCTCCGCGCGGGGACGTCGGCCGTCGAGACGGTGGCGAGGATACCGCCGGGATGCTGGCGCGTCAAGGCGAGGGGCGGGGCGTTGATGGTTCAGCGGGGGCGGCTCCGCATGCCGGGACTTTCTTCTTCCCGGCGGATACGCCGTCCACCTGCTCGAGGAGGGCCCGCCAGTTGCCGGGCTGAATGTCCTCGATCCATTCCGGTGGGATGCGGTCGTAGCGGACGCGGTAGACGATGAAGATGTCCTGGAGAGCGTCGCCTTCGGGTGAAGGGTAAACGCGTTCGAGGTACGCGCGGCCGGGGACCGTCCGGAGCCAGGAGACGGGGAACCCGATCGGTTCGATGTCGGGGGTCCAGTTGTCGAGTCGTCGTGTGGAGTCGATGGCGACGTACTGGATCTGGAAGTAGTGGAGGATACGGGCCTGTTCGCGTTCGGGCGCGCTGAAAAAGTAACGCGGGATGATGGCGGCCCAGAGGACGGGCCGGCCGGTGAAGGCGACGAGGTTCTCCTGGTTGTAGAGGAAGGGGGCGTCGGGGGCGGTGTTTTGTCGGACCCACTCGTAGCCGGCCTCGGTTTCGGGCGGCAATTGTCGCCGTTGCCGGACGAAGAAGGGGACGGCGAGGAACTGCCCCGCCATGCCGAGGACAAGGATGCTGAGGGCGGCGCGGCCGAGCCAGGGTCGTCCGGCGTCCTTGGCCTTGCGGAGCGAGAAGCGCGAGAGAACCCCGGCGGCGAGGAGACAGGCCATGAGGGTGGCGGCGTCGAGGTAACGGACGTCGTACGCGCGGCGGAGGCGGTAGATGTAGACGAAGATATAGCCCAGGAATGGCAGGGCGCCGACGAGGGTGGAAGCAGGCACGGAATCGGGCAAGGAGCGGAGGGCGGCGAGCAGGCCTCGCTTGCGCCCATCGGCGGCGACGGCGAGGAAGGCGCTGCCTGTGTCGCGCAGGGCCATCGCAGAGCCGAGCACTGCCACTACGAGGCCGCTTACGCCGAGCATCGAAAGGACGGCAAGAGGATTCAGAATGCTCAGAGGGACGGCGCTTATCTTGGGCGGGGGCAAGTCGTGCACCGTGAAGGAGAGCGGGGAGCCGCTGTACGTGAGCATGAAGGGGCGGCCGAAGTGTGCGAGGTGCCACAGCACGTCGGGGAGCAGGACGAGGGAGGCGACGGCCAGGGTCAGGGCGGTGCGCAGGCGCCGGCGGCGCCAGGTGTCGCCGACTTTCAAGAAGGCGGCGACAAGGAGGGTGGGCAGGAGGGCGGCGGCGACAGGCGACTTGGTGAGGAACATGGCAGCCATCGCGATGCCGAGCCAGACCGGCCG
>JBAUDW010000257.1:0-6467 GCA_049678285.1 Phycisphaerae bacterium | reverse complement strand
ACCAAAGGCACCCCTTCCGCCGAAAAAACCCCCCTGACGCCAGCGCCAGGGCCGGTGGGTTCCCAAAAATCGCCCAAAAATACCCCCCAAAACTCGCGCCAAAAAGTTATCCACAATCGCCGACGTTCGTAAGTCGAGGCGGTTAAGAGGTGGTTCAGGCGACGGCGAAGTCGTCGGACCGGCCGCCGAGTTGCCCCTTGAGGCGTTCGATGATGGCGGTGTGCATCTGGCTGACGCGGGATTCGGAGAGTTTCAGCGTCGCCCCGATCTCCTTCATGGTCATGCCTTCGTAGTAGTAGAGCAGGAGGATGAGGCGTTCGTTCTTCGCGAGGCCTTTCGTGATGAGCCGGCGGATGTCGCCCTGTTGCATCTGGTGCGGGGGATCCTCGGCGCGTCGGTCGGCCACCAGGTCGGCCTCGCGGATGTCGCGGCTGGAGTCGGAGGAGGCGAACTTGCGGTCGAGGCTGAACATGCCGACGGCGCTGGCGTCGCGTCGGAGGCGTTCGAATTCCTTCTCCGAAAGGCTCATGAGTTGGGCAAGTTCGTGGTTGGTGGGGGCCCGTCCGAGCATGTTTTCGAGTTTGTGCCGGCTCTGCGTCAGTTGGGTGGCCCGATGGCGGACCAGCCGCGGGACCCAGTCGCTGTTGCGGAGGGCGTCGAGGATGGCGCCCTTGATGCGGGCCCCGCAATACGTCTCGAACTTGACGCCGCGCTTCAGATCGAACATTTCGATGGCGTCCCTGAGGCCGTCGCAGCCGGCGCTGATGAGGTCGTCGAGTTGGACCTCGTCGGGGAGTTTGGAGTAGAGGCGCTCGCTGTTGGACTTGACGAGCGGCAGGTAATGTTCGACGAGGAGGTTGCGGAGGGTTTCGGAGCCCGTTTTGCGGTACTCCGCCCACACGGCCGGCAGATCCTCTTCCTTCATGTCGATACTGGACTGCCAGGTGCGAACGCCTTCGGACGCGCGTGCCATGTTACGACCCCTTTCCAGTAAGTTCCCCACGCGGCGGACCGATGGGGCCGGGGACCCGTGAGAGGTCCCGCCAGATGGCCCCGAGCCCCGCGGCGGCGGGAGATCTCGGTCCGCAACCCGTTCTATCGTTAGCCGGCGACAAGGCGCTTCACCACTCGTTGGAAGAAGCCCAAGGGCGTTCGGGTTTGGGCCTGCGGGCCCTCCAGGACGGCCGAAACGAGCCTCTTGACGCACCAGGCGGCCTGCGAGTGCGGATAGGCCAGGAGGAGGGGCTCCTGGCGGTAGACGGCGCGGCCGACGTGGCCGTCGCAGAAAACGTATCCCAGGAGGCCCACCGGCAGGCCGAGGAAACGCCCCGCGGCCTCGCGGAGGCGCGCGTGGACGCGTTCGACGTCGCGGCGATGGGCGACCATGTTGACGACGAGGCGGATCTGGCCGAGCGATTCGGCGCCGGAGGCCGCGGCCGCCTTCAACAGGGCGTAGGCGTCGACGAGCGAGGTCGGCTCAGGGGTCGTGACGAGCACAAGTTCGTCCGCTTGGCGGGCCAGCGCCAGGACGCCGGGCCCGATCCCTGCCGGTGCGTCGAGCACGACCAGGTCGTGCTGCGCTTCAAGATCCGAGAGGCCTCCGAGGACGGCGTCGCGGCGTTTCTGGCCGATGCGCGCGAGGGCGGGCATCTGCGACGCTCCGGGGATCCACGCGATGCCCGCGGGCCCTTCCTGGACGACGTCGGCGAGGGTCATCCGGCCCGCGAGGACGTGACCCAGGTGGCCGCGCGGACGCTGGCCGAGCAGGAGGTCCACGTTTGCCAGGCCGATGTCGGCATCCAGGAGGAGAATGCGTCGGCCGGCGGCGGCGAGTCCGATGGCGAGGTTGACGGCAAGGCTGGTCTTGCCGACTCCGCCTTTGCCGCTCACGACCGCGAGCACGCGTGCCCGTGGGCGAAGGTCCCTGAGGACGCGCCGGATGCCAGGGCCGGGCCGGAGTGCCGAAGCCTGCGGCTTGGGCGACGCATCGCGCGGGACGCTGGCCGGGGCGGCGGCCGGGGGAAGCAGGGGTGTTTCCACTGGGGCCGACACGTTCGTTTGTCGGAACCGCGGCAAAGCCGACGGCGCTCCGGTCGGCCAGGCGGCAAAGTCGAGGACGGTCGCGGGGTCGGCGGTGCCCGCGGCGCCCATGGCACATGGGAGGGCGGGCGGACGCGCCTCACGTTTTGCCCGCCCCGGCGGGTAAACTGCGCTGAAGGTGGGGCGTTCAAGGGGGCGGAGCGCCGCCGCTACAGAGGGGTGGAAACCGGCGGCACTACCGGGTTTGGTTGACGTTCGGCTCATTGCTGTGGGTCACTTTCCGTTCGGCTCGTCCCGGGCGTGCTGGCGGTCGATCGTTCGGCGAAGCCCGGTTCTCTTGCGCCCCCCCACGTTCGGTGCGGGGCGGGACGGTCGGAGTCATCCGGAGTTGGGTCGCTCGTCCCGTTCCCTGTGCATCGGCTGCGGCGCGTCGGCGAAGTCACGGCGTGCCGCGGTGCGTTCATCGGCTTCGAGCATTCGGCGAATGTCCTGAAGGCGATGCGTTGCCTTGAGTCGCTGGATGCGCGCCAGGGCGCTGAAGACGGATTCGTCGTAGAGGCGATGGTTGCCCTCGGTGCGGTCCTCCTCGGTGATGAGGCCCATGGTGGTGTAGTTGTGGATGGTCTGGCGCGAGAGGCCGAAGTAGGCGGCGATTTCGCTCGCGCGGTAGAGAGGGCGGGGCGGCTCAACGGTCCCGGGGATTCCGGTCCCTGGGCTTCGGGGCCGGTGGGAACGGAGGACGGCCAAGGCGCCGGAGACGTTGTGGGCGTGGTCGCGCTGTCGCTGGGCCTCGGCGTCTGGGACGGTTTCGAGTTGGGGGGCGGCCCTCAGGTCGCCGACGGAGTCGAGTTGGGCGATGCGGTCGAGGTACTCGCGGATTCTTCGGGCCTTGGAGTCGCGTTCGTTCGGATCGACCATGCGTCCCGTGCCTTGAAAATGGTTTTTACATTTTGTAAAAATGCCTTGTTCGGGATTCTAGGTCAAGGGAAATCCGGGGTCAAGAGGGAAAATTTTTGCTCGTGGCAGGGGTTTTGGCGTGTGCCCATTACTTGGGGGCGGCCTAGGCGAAAGGCCCAAGATGTGGGAGGGGCTTGGGAAGCCGAAATTTGAGATTTGAGATTTCGCCCAGCCAGCGGGTTACGGCGGACAAGTCAGCATGGCATGACGGGCAGGGAGCGGCGCTGGGGATTTCGGCCCGCAGAACTTCGCGTCGGGGAACCACTGCATCCGCGCGTTCCGCGGCTCTTTCGTCTCGCCGATCTGCGGCATGTGCGACAAATCGACCGCGCGCGCCGACACCGGCGACACCACCGCCAGAATCGCCAACCTGCATTACGCCTTCATTGTTCTCCATCCTTTCGTGGCTTCTCTGCCTTGACCGTTTTTCATGTGCCGTTTACGCGTACCTTGACCGGACGCGGAGCGAAGGTTGCCCACCAGTCCACCCAGCTGGTGGAGTTCGAATCGATCGCGATCTCTGCCAGGCCCTCGTCGGTCGGGCGAACGGCAACCTTTACGCCCCGGGCGGCGGCGCCCGCCGTGGCGACCCGGCGGCCGTTCAACGCGACCACGATCTTGTACGTCTCACCCTGGACGACGGATGCCGTGCCGGCGAGTTTGCCCTCGCCCGCCTTCCACGCCACGTCCTTGAGGTCCACGTATCCCTGCATGACGTGGCGGTTGGTGGAGAGCACCTGCGGGCGGTCGAGCACCCGGCGGACGGAGAGCATTTTCGCCTCGCCCGGCTGCAAGTCCATCTCCAGGCTCTGCCTGCCGTCCAGTTTGGCGACGAGGCGGTCGGCCCAGAAGTCATAGGCCCAGTACTCGCCGGCCGGATCGAGGCCCAGGGCACCGTCAGCCGCCTCGCCCGCCAAGCGCACACCGATTCGCACGGTGCCGGCGAAATCCGGGTTGAACAGCATCACCTGGTGCCAATCGTTATCGACGGGGAAATCGTAGATCCGTGGGCAGGCGGCGCCTGCATCGGTGAAGGCGTCGACCGGGCGCGCCGACCGCGCCGTGGTGTAAATCGGGAAGATCCGCGACAGGTCGTGCAGCATCTCCGGCGTGAGCTGGCGGAAGGAATCGGACAGGAGCACCCTGCCGGCTGTGACGTAGAGCATGGTCAGCAAGGCCTGCCGGCGGGTGGCGGGCAGCGGCGGGCGATCGCCTGCCCGGCCCTCGAAGAGGGTCTTGGAGTCCATGTCGTAGGAATACAGCACGCGGGTCTTGTACCACCGCAGCGCGCATCGGCGAACCATCTCGGGCGTGAACTGGTTGGAATCGCCCCAGACCCGCTGGGAATCGACCAGCCCGGCGGAAACGTCCAGCAGCGGGCGGCCGGTCTCGCCGAGGTTGCGCTCGTGGATGAAGGCGTCGGGCCCGAGTCCTTCGCGGCACAGCGCGAAGACGGTGCGATATGCGGAGGCCGTCGTGGCGTGGCGGTCCTCGAATCCGCCTTCCGGGCGCCAACCCGTCTCGGGGTAGTCGAACATCACGCCCTTCAGCCCGGCCTTGCCCAACTTGCCCCACACCTCGCGCATGTGCTTCTGGAAGTCCGGATCGGTGTAATCGAAGGTCACGTGCGGCTGGTGGTGGGGGTGCTGGAGCGGGAGTTTGGAGATGTCGTTGTTCAGCATGTGTCCGGGGAAGGCCCTGGCGTAATCGTCGCTGGGCATACCGGTCTGGAAATAGGAGAAGGGCAGACCGCCGCGCTCGAGCAGGGCCCGGCACCATTTTCCGCTGGTCTCGTAGGGCTTGGTGTAGTGGCCGAACTTTCGCCAATGCTCGTTGTCCCACCAGCCCTGCTCGGTATCGTCGTGGTACTTATCGGGCACGAGGCGCAGGGCCACCGGGGCGTATCGCAGGAACCCCGTGCGGGCGACGGCATCCATCTCCTCGACCAGCCCGGTGGTGTGGTTGATTTTCGGGCCGCCGGAGAAATCCTGGACGTACCACGCGCACAGCGTGGGAAACGAGTAGATGTTCGGGCGGGCGTGCTGGGCGGCCCGCACCGCCAGCCCGTATCGCTCCAGGGCCTCGAAGGGGTCCGGCGTGGTGAAATTCACATAGAACCGCTCGTCGCCCAAGTACGTTCGACCGGGCTCGACGAGTTTGCCGACGGGGTCGGCAGCCCGGAGGTCCATGGCGGTCTGCCCGCCGCCCTCGCCCACGCCGACCCATTTGCCAAACTCGTGATAGGTTAGGCCGCCGAGGACGAGGCTGTAGCGCCGCCCGTCGGCGGTGAAGGTCAACAGGAGATTGTTGGGGCTGGAACGCTGCGCGCCCTCCAGCACCTCCGTCTTACCCGCGCCGGAGATCCCGTTGAGGGTGCGGGGATCCTGAATCTCCAGGCCGGGAAAGACCGCCCCGCCGGTCAGGGGGTGGATTTCCTTGATTCGCAAGTCCTTGGACGTGGTGTTGTCCACGCCGCCGGTCAGGACGATGCACCCGCGACCCTCGTAGAGGGTGATCTCGAGCAGGATGGCCGGCGCGCCCGTTCTCTCGCAGCGGATGCGAAGCGCGCGCCCCTTGCCCAGGTCGTCCGAGACCGGGCGGTCCCGCCAGGAACGCTTGACGCCCTCGCCGGCAGACGCCCACTCGCCGATCCGGGTCTGCGCTCCGGCCAACCCGGTCCGACCGGATTCCGCGTCGAACGCGTCGCACGTGCCCCGGGCCAGGTCGTACTCCACGCGGACGCGGGCGTTGTCGATCACGGCCTTGCCGGCCGACTCGCGCACCCTTACGGCACCCTCCGCCAGGCCGGCGAAACCGGACGCGAGGACGGCAACCACTGCCGCCAGTCTCGCCACATACATCTTGACTGAAAGGAAATCGCTTTTCGGCTCAGGGCGCCGGAGCGGGCCGGGGTGAGCGGGCCGGGGTGAGAGGGGGTATGATAGCTATTATTGAACATCATTGCGGCCTTTCTCGTTTGTGGGTGTTTTCCAACCCGGGGGCAATGGGCTCACGTGCACAACAAAATCGCCTCTGTCTAACATGGAGAAGTCCAATGTATCTGCACTATCAACCGTTCTGGTCCAGAGACTGTCCTCGTTGAACTGGATCTGTTCCTTGTCGGCGCCGCCGAAGACCATCCCGCCGAGTCGGCTGTTGCCGATGGGGAGGGCTTCCTTCTCCCAGTTCCGTGCGGGAGCGGCATACCAGAGGAGGCAGTCGGCGCCCGAGGCGGAGGGGCCTGTTTCCGCTGCTGCGGCAGCAGGGGACGCGAATGCCGCAACGAAGATCGATGCCACGGTCAGAATGCCTGCGGTTCGGAACGTGAGCGTCCAGAACGTCATTCGGACTCCTTTCGCGCGGATGGCGGGTCGCCCGGGTCCGTCGCGGGGCCTTTGCGGTGATAGTAACGCGCGGTTCGGGTGGGGCAAGCGGAATTTACAGGTTGAGCGGCGTATCGGGGAATTGGG
>JBAUDW010000256.1:0-7160 GCA_049678285.1 Phycisphaerae bacterium | reverse complement strand
GTCCACGATCTCCCGGCGGTCCAGCGCCAGCGCCAGCGCCCGACGCACCCGCGTGTCCGCCAGCGCCCCCTTCGTGCAGTTGAACCGGTAGAAGTATGTTCCCAGGTTCGCCACGTTTAGCACGTCGCGTCGCCGCCCCGCCAGGCTCGCTTCCAGGAGCGGCATCTTCGCCAGCGCCGGCACACTCGTCGTCAGATCAATCTCGCCGGTCTCGTAGGCCACGAGCGCCGTGTTCGGCTCTTCGTAGACGCGGACCTCGATCCGCTCGAGGGCCACCGCTCCGGCGTTCCAGTAGTACGGATTCTTCTCCCATCGCATCCGCGACCGGAACCGCCACTGCGTCAGACGATATGCCCCGTTGGAAATGAGGTGCGGCGGAAAGATCCAGCGATCGCCCCAGGATTCCACGACGTCGCGCCGGACCGGCAGGTAGGTCGAAAACGCCACAAGGTCCAGAAAGTACGCCGTCGGCTGCTCCAACTCCACCACCAGCCGCCGAGGCCCTTCCACGCGGACACCCACCTCGGACCAAAGCGCGGCCTTCCGCTCTTCGTTCCGCGCCTTGGCCGCGGCCTTATAGTAGGCCTTCGCCCCCCGGATCGGGAAGAGCATGTAAGCGTATTCGGCCGCCGTCTCCGGATCGAGCGCCCGCCGCCACGCATAGAGGAAATCCTCGGCCGTCACCGGGCGCCCGTCGCTCCACCGCGCGTCCGGCCGGAGGTGGAACGTGTACCGTTTCCCGTTCTCCGAGATCTCCCACCGCTCGGCGACGCCGGGCCTCGGTTCGAGGCTCCGCGGGTCCAGGACCGCCAACCCTTCAAAAAGCGCGTCCGCCACCCGCCCGTCCTGCAAGGCCGTCATCCGCCCCGGGTCGAGCGTCGTCACCTCGCCCACGGCGGTCCAGACAAGGTCGGCTTCAGGGCCCTGCGTGAGGTAGGCAAAGACAGCCACGGCGGCCACCACGGCAACCGGCAAGGCGAGTGCTGGAAGGAGCCTGCGCATGGGGAGTTGTCCGGCTCTGTCGGCGCCGCCGCGCGCCCAGTTGTCCGACCCCACCTCGGGCCGCAAGCACACCGGCCCCCCCGATCGGCCCCGGACTACCGACGCGAGACCGACATGCCAAACCTCAAGGCTTGGGGGCCACGCCTTCGGCCGGGGCCAGCGACACGCTCAGCCGGCGCTTCGCCGACTCCACGGCCTTCTCCACGGCGGGCGGTAGTTTCGGACGCTTCGCGATCTGCTTGTGCTCCACCAGCCACTCGATCCATTCCACCAGCGCCACCTTCTGCATCACCGGATCGAACCCCGCCGAAAAACCCACCCCCTCGTTCGTGATCTGCTCGAGCGACGCGTTCAGCGCCGGCATCAGGTTCGGATCGCTTACCGGAGGCATCACCCACGCACACAGCACCGCCAGCGCGCCGAGGACCCGCGTCCTCCCCTCCGGCCGCACCTCCGACGCGTACGCGCCCTGGAGTACGCGAACCGCCTCCACCAGCGCCCGCGCCACCATCCGGTCCGACGCCTTCAGCCGCGTCGCCACCCCCACCGCCCCCGTGGCCAGCGCGTCGTGCGCCGCCTCGTGGTCGAATCGCCCCAACGCCGTGAACAGGTACATCAGTGTCAGCCCGTTCGTCTCCGTGTCGAACGCCTTGTTCGCCCCGGCGGCGATCTCTTCCTCGAGCCTCGGCAGCACGCGCTCGACCACCACGCTCGACACCAGGTCCAGCCCTTTCGCCGCCCAGTACCGCGACGCCGCGTACTGGTCCGTCCTGAGCGCCTTCAAGAGCAGCGGAATCCCTTCGATGCGCCGAAGTTCCGCCACCGTTATGATGTAGTTGACGCGCGCCTCCTGGCTCAGCACCTGCTTGTCAATCGCTTCCAGGGCCGCCATCGCCTCCTCGCCGAACGCCTGCGCGTAGGCCGCCGACCGCGTTGGATCCATCCGCCCCGCCGCGACGATCTCCCGGCGCGCCGCCACCATCCGCTTCAGTTCCGGGTCCGTGCTCGCTTTCAGAGCCTCCACACGCGGCGCCAACCACTCCCGGATCGTCTGCCGATCCACGTCCTCGATTGTCGTCTTGCCGTACAGGTCCTCCAGCCCGCCTCCCTGGGCCCAGGCCCGACCCGCCGGCGCCACAACCGCCATGGCTGCCACCAGCAGCACGATTCGTCTCATGAACGTCTCCTTCCGTGGGCTTCGCTTGCCCAACCTTCGCCACCACTTGTGTTTACCGTAATGGCCCCCGCAAAAAGTGTCAAGCCTTTTACCTTGCCCTGGCGACTCCAGGGGCGGTAAACTGCGGCTCGCACGTCGTCTCGCGCCGGAGAGGAACCGTGAAGCCGACCATCCCCAAGACCGTCGCCCACCGGCTCCCGCTTTACCTGCGCCGGCTCGAATCCTTCGATGCGGACGGCGTCGAAACCGTCTCCAGCCGCGACCTCGCCCGCTCCCTCGGCCTCAAGGACGCCCAGGTCCGAAAGGACCTCGCCTACTTCGGGACGTTCGGCCGACCCGGCGTCGGATACCCCGTCCGGGAACTGATCCCCAAACTCCGCGTGATTCTCGGCACGGACCGCACGTGGCGCCTGGCGCTGGTCGGATTCGGCAACCTCGGCCACGCCCTGGTCTCGTACCGCAGTTTTCGCCGGAAAGCCTTCAAGATTGAAGCCGTCTTCGACACGGACCTTGCCAAGATCGGACATCGCGCCGGCGACCTCGTCGTCCAGGACGCCGCCGACCTCGTCACCCAGGTCCGCCGACTCCAAATCCCCCTGGCCATGCTCGCCCTCCCCGCCGAGGCCGCTCAAGCGGCCGCCGACGAACTCGTCCGCGCCGGCGTCGTCGGCATCCTCAACTTCGCCCCCGTCACCCTCGACGTCCCCGCCGGCGTCGCCGTTATCAGCGTCGACCTAACAGTCTGCCTCGAAGAACTCGCGTTCCACGTCCACATGGCCCGCGCGCCCGCGTCCGACTGACAGCCTACCACGGATTCCCGGAAGATCCCGCCCGCCTCGCGCCCCCGAGAGAGGGGATAGCGCGGCGGGCATTCTTGCTTGCCACGCCGAAGCGCATCGGCGAAGGCGGGCCCGCCGCGCTCGCCTCCGGCTCGCGGCTAAACGTAACGCCTTTCGAGCCGCGACCGGAAGGTCGCGGTCACGTTCCCCGCCCCGGCACGTGCCCCGCCGGATTCCCGCGCTGCTAGAACGCCGCCTGGACTCGCACCCCCACGACCGTGGCGTCTTTCGCCGTCTCATCGCCTCCCGGGGTTGCCACGTACTGCACGTGCGGCGCAATCGCGAGCCACGGGGTCACCTGGATCTGATAATACCCCTCCATCACGGTTTCCCGGCGGCTTGTGAAGCCCGCCTCGCGGCTGAGGCTCGCCTGCGCCATGCCGAGGCCCACAACGTCCGCATCGCGCCCCGGAATCGGTCCCTGGTACTGAAGCCCCAGATTCCAGAAGTTTTTGATCGCGTTGACGTGCTCGTCGGCAAACCCGAATCGGGCGAAGACCCCGAGCCCCTGCGCCGTTTCCGCTTCCCCCGCCTCGCGAAAGAGCATCTGGTCCAGACTCAGGTACAGCCCCACGTCGTCGCGCCGCGTTCCCGTCCCGTCGAAGCGGTCTTTCGGTTGCGGATCGTACCAGATGCCGGCGCGGTACCCGCCAGGCATCGGCCCGGCCTCGCTCGGAATCTCGAGCGCCAGGCCCGTCTCGTAGAGACTCAACGTGCGGTCCTCCCCGTGGAACGCCGTGCTAAAACCCGTCTCGCGCGCGTCGGCCTGTGCATCCGCCACCCCTGCCGCCACATACCAGCCCGCGACGACCTCCACCATCGCCGCCACGCCGATCCCGTTGTCCGGAAACGGAATGCTCGGGTTGTTTACCAGCGCCCCGTTGATGAATTGAAGTGTCTCGTCGTTGGCGTAGGCGTTGGTGTCGAACGCGACCGAACAGCCGCGGCACTCAAAGCCCCCCGTCAGGTCGATCTTCCCGAGGCGCACCCTCACGCGGCCGTCGGCCAAGGCCTGCTCGTACCATAGTTCCGTGACGTCGATCGAACGGTCGCCTCCTGCGTCGCCGTTGACGCCGAACAGGCTCCCAACGCTCGACGCGTCAAGACCGTCGGACCAACTCCCCTCCGCCAGCGCGTACACCGCACCGCCCTTCAACCCGACCACACGCTCCAGGTCCACATCGAGTTCCAGGTCGTAACTGCCTGCATACCGGCCCGCATGGCGGTGCGTCGCCGTGCCCCCGTTCACATTGAATTGGTACGCCTGCGTCGCGCTCAGGCCGATCCGGACGCCCGTCTCGGACAATCGCTCGCCGAGACCCCACCAATCGCCGCTCAGAGTCTCTCGATCGGCCAGCGACACCGGTGCCGCCGGCGCCTCAACCGGCGGCTCGGCGCCCAGGACCTTACCCACACACACTACCAACACGACGGCCACCCACGCTCCTCGGCGGTATCGCATCGCTCCTCCTTCCGTGCATTGGACGCCGCTCAGGTGCAGGACCCCGTGTCGTCCACGCTCGCGGCGTAGCACCTATATTGGAATCATGCCACGGCGCCAACAAAAAAATCCCGCCCATACGGGCGGCGACAACAAGATCCCCGCGAGCCGGCGCTGAGCGGCCCCGTCCGCCCAGGCTCACCGAACCGTCACGCAGCCCCTCCCGCCTACGACGTCCGTTCCGCGCCCCCACCGTCCGAGATCCGACTCTCGGGCGATTTCTCGCGCAGGCGGCCCCCTGGCCGGCAGGCCCCACACCCGGCGTCACGGCCCGTGGCCGCACGCCAGCACCGCCGGGCCACCAGTCCCGCCATCGCCGACACAATCGCGACCACCACAATCGTCTCAAGAACACCCATCGTTCACCTCGTCCCAAGGCCCGCCAGGCGGCCGACCTGGTACACCAGGAGGCACACCGTGTACGCAAAAACCGTCAGGCCACCCCACTGAAGCAGCATCCATTTGGCCGACCCGCTCTCGCTCCACATCACCGCCAACGTCGCCATGCACGGAAACCCGAGCAGGCAAAACAGCATGATGGAGACGCCCTGAAGCGGCGTGTAGGTCTCTCGGATCCGCTCGCGCAGCCGCAGGTTCGCCTCCGCCCCATGCCTCGCCCGCGCCGATCCTTCGTCCAACGAAAAGACGATCCCCATGTCGGCGACGAAAACCTCCTTGGCGGCAAAGGCCCCGATCATCGCCGTGTTCACGCGCCCGTCGAACCCCAGAGGACGCGTGACCGGTTCGAGCGCCTGGCCGACCCGGCCGGCGACCGAATAATCGAGCGCCGACGACCGCGAGGCGCCCTCCGTTGCGGCGAGCGCCCCGGCCGGCGGCTTCGGGTAACTCGTCAGCGCCCACATGCACACCGACGCGCCCAGGATCAGCGTCCCCGCCTTCCTCAAGTACATCCAGCCGCGGACCCACATGTGAATCGCCGCGCTCCGCAGCGTCGGCATCCGATACGGCGGAAGTTCCATGACGAACGGCGTCGCCTCGCCGCGAAACAGCGTCGAGCGCAGCACTTTCGCCAGCGCCACCGCCGCCGCAATCCCCACCAGGTACATCCCCCACAGCACCGGCGCTCGGAGACGTTCCGCAAAAAACGCGGGAATCAGGAGCGCGTAGATCGGCAACCGCGCCCCGCAACTCATCAGCGGCAGGACAAGCATCGTCGTCAACCGGTCCCGCCGGCTTTCCAGCACCCGCGTCGCCAGAATCGCCGGCACCGTGCACCCGAAACCGATCAGCATCGGAATGAAACTCTTCCCGTGAAGACCGATCTTGTGCATCCACCGGTCCATGATGAACGCCGCCCGCGCCATGTAACCGGAGTCTTCCAGAATCGCGATCGCCAGGAACAGGATCAGGATGTAGGGCAGGAAGACGACGACGCCCCCCACGCCCCCGATCACCCCGTCCACCAGCAGCGACTCCAGCGCGCCGGCCGACCCGGCCGGCCACAGGCCGCTCACCGCCGCCCCGAGTCGCCCGAACCCCGTCTCGAGCCAGCGCATCGGCCACTCGCCCAACCGAAACGTCGCCCAGAAAACCAGGTACATCAGCCCCAGGAAGATCGGCAGCCCCAGCACCGGGTGCGTCAGCAGCGCGTCGATCCGGTCCGACATCTCGTGCCGCGACTCGATCGTCCGACGCACCGCCTCCTGGCACGCCCCGCTGATAAACCCGTATCGCCGGTCCGCGATGACCGTTTCCGGACTGTCCCCAAAAACACCCTCCAGGTGCCGGACCGACGCCTCCGCCGCCTCCAGGATCCCCTTGGCGCCCGCGCACTGCGCCCGCACGCGGTCCCGGACCCGGGCGTCGCCCTCCACGAGTTTCAGTGCCACCCACGCCGGCTCCCGCGGGGCCAGATGCTCCGCCTCCGGCTCCAAGAGCGCGGCCAGTTTCTCGACCTCTTCCTCCACCTCCCAGCCGTACGCGATCGGCACCCGCCGGACCCGGTGCGCCCCCGTCCCCACGGCGACGATCGCGTCCAGGAGTTGGCGCGTTCCCTCGTTCCGGTGCCCGACCGTCGGCACGAGCGGCACGTCGCCCAGCAGCGCCGACAACTTCTCCAGGTCGATCGCGTATCCGCGCGCCGCCGCCATGTCGCTCATGTTCAGGGCCACGACCATCGGCACGCCCAACTCCAGCAACTGCACCGCCAGGTACAGGTTCCGCTCCAGGTTCGACGTGTCCACGATGTCCACCACCACGTCCGGGTGCGCGTCGATCACAAAGTCGCGCGCCACGATCTCGTCCTCGGTGTAGGCCGTCAGGCTGTACGTCCCCGGCAGGTCCACAATCTCCAGGCGTATGCCGCCGTGGACGCGCACCCCCTCCTTCCGCTCGACCGTCACACCCGGGTAGTTCCCCACGTGCTGGCGCGCGCCCGTCAGGTTGTTGAAAAGGGTGGTCTTGCCGGCGTTCGGATTGCCCGCCAGCGCGACGCGCAGCCGCTGAGGCATTTGGTCGCCCGTTTGCGGCATCACCGTGCCCATTGCCAACCTCGCCCGAAAAACCTGCGCCTCGTGCCAACTATTGACCCCGGTAAAAGTAATGCTATGCCTTTCCACTTCTCAGGGTGCCACGGATTGCTCGCAATCCGTGCCCCAAGGGCCGGCAACACGGTTTGACA
>JBAUDW010000255.1:0-4284 GCA_049678285.1 Phycisphaerae bacterium | reverse complement strand
GCGCCGGCGCATGCTCATCCCGGCGCGCCGGGATGAGCATGCCACCCACAATATAAGCGTTTCAGGCCGTGCCGTTTGCTGTCGCCTTTCCCCAGTCTCCGCCTTTCTCTGCGTGCTCTGCGACCTCTGCGTTGAAAACCCGCTGCCCCATGGGGGAGAGGCCGAGAGAGGGCGAGGGTGGCATGGCCATCCCGGCGCGCCGGGACCTTTGCGTGAGCATGGTTTGGGTGGCATGGCCACGCTGTTCCGCGTGGCCCTGCGTGGAGACGATCCGCATGCCCACCCGAACGGGGTGGGCATGCCACCCGCCTTTTTTCCTCTCCCTCCCTCCGGGTTATAATCGTGGACGGTCCGTGAAGCCTCGGGAGGGCGGTGCCAGGATGCAACGCACACTGCTCTTGCTCGTGAGTGTTCTTCTGGCGACGGCGGCGGCAGCCCGGGGGGCCGATGCGGCCGCGGCCGCAGGGGCCGCCGTGCTCGAGGCCGAGGCGTTCAGGCATTATGTGGACCGGTTCAACCGCGACGACGAGGAACTGTACGCGAACATCCCGCTTTTCGAATGTCCTGACAAGGACTTTGAAAGGACCTATTACTTCCGCTGGTGGACCTACCGCAAGCATGTCAAGAAGACGCCGGACGGCTACGTGATTACGGAGTTCCTGCCCAAGGTGCCGTGGTCCCGCAAGCACAACACGATTTCCTGCCCGGCCGGGCACCACTTCTACGAGGGCCGCTGGCTCCGTAACGGCAAGTACCTGGACGACTACGCGGTGTTCTGGTTCCGCAAGGGGGGCGCGCCCCGGCAATACAGTTTCTGGGCTGCCGACGCGATGTGGTCGCGGCACCTCGTGACGGGCAGCAAGGCCCTGGTGCTCGACCTCCTGCCGGACCTCGTCCGGAACTACGAGGCGTGGGAAAAGGAACGCCTCCTGCCGGACGGATTGTTCTGGCAGAACGACGGCCAAGACGGCGGCGAGATGTCGATCGGCGGCAGCGGCCTGCGGGCCACGATCAACTCCTACATGTACGGCGACGCGGTGGCGATCGCGCGGATCGCCGAACTCGCCGGCAAGGCCGACCTGGCCGCGCAGTACCGCGAGAAGGCCGCGCGGCTCAAGCGGCTCGTCCAGGAGCGGCTGTGGGACCCCGAGGCGCAGTTCTTCAAGGTCCTGCCGCGCGGCGAGGGCGCCCGGTTCGCCGACGTGCGGGAACTCTACGGGTACACGCCGTGGTACTTCAACCTGCCGGACCCGCCGTATGCCGTCGCGTGGAAGCAGGTCATGGACCCGCAGGGGTTCTACGCGCCTTTCGGCCCGACGACGGCCGAGCAGCGGCACCCGAAGTTCGCCGTCTCCTACCAGGGCCACGAGTGCCAGTGGAACGGCCCGAGTTGGCCGTACGCGACGGCCGTGACGCTGACGGCCATGGCCAACCTCCTCAATAACTACGAGCAGAACGCCGTCGGCAAGGAGATTGCGATGTCCGAGAGGCTGACGCGCGTGGGCGGGAAACTGCCGGCGCCCCGGGCGGCAAGGACGCCGGGGGCCGGCCGGTTCGACGAGTGGCGGGTGGGTGAAGTCCGACTCCAGCCCGGTCCTCGGCGGTAAACTCGGCACGTGCTTCGACGTGGCCCGGCTGAAGGAGGGCGACAAGTTCCGCCTGGGGTTCTCGTGGCGACCGAAGGCGAGCGTCGCCCTGACGGAGAGCCCCGACGGCAAGGCCTGGATGCGCGTGAGCGACAAGCCGGTTCTGGCGCCCGAGAAGCCGTGGGAGAAGGTGGCCCTGATGTGCCCGCACGTGATCTGGGACGAGGCGGCGCGCGAGTTTTGCATGTGGTACTCAGGCGGCGAACAGTACGAGCCCGACGCCATCGGCTGCGCCACCAGCCCCGACGGCAAGACGTGGACCAAGCACGCGGCCAATCCCATCATCCGGCCGGGTGAGAACCAGTGGGACCACGACGCCTGCTACAAACCGTTCGCCATCTTCGACGGCGGGCGGTGGCTCCTCTGGTACAATGGCCGCCGCGGGAACGTCGAGCAGATCGGCTTGGCGATCCACGAGGGGGAGGATTTAGGGTTTGAGTAGCCCTCGGCGAGTCCTTCTCACCGCGGAGAACGCAGAGAACGGCCCAAGGCTTGTTGTTGACAACACAACGACAACGGCACGAGTGCCACACGAACCTCTGAGCAACCGAGCGGCTCAGTTACTCAGTCACGTAGTTGCCTAGTCACCTAGTTACTTTTGTTTTTTCGGCAGGCCTTGGACGATCTGGTCCGCCAGGCCGTAGGCGACGGCCTCGTCGGCGCCCAGGAATCGGTCGCGGTCCACGTCTTCCTCGATCTTCTGCACCGGCTGGCCCGTGTGATGGGCGAGGATCTGGTTCAGGCGGGCGCGCAAGCGCAGAATCTCCTCGGCCTGAATGCTGATATCCGTGGCCGTGCCGCGCGCCCCGCCCATCGGCTGGTGGATGAGGATTCGCGAGTTGGGGAGGACGAAGCGTTTGCCCTTCGTTCCGCCTGCCAGGAGCACGGCGGCCATGCTGGCCGCCTGGCCCAGGCAGTAGGTCTGCACGCCGCAGCCGACGAACTGCATCACGTCGTAAACGGCCAGGCCGCTCGTGATGAGACCGCCGGGCGAGTTGATGTACATGGAGATGTCGGCGTCGGCGTTCTCGTTCTGGAGGAACAACAGTTGGGCGATGATCGTGTTGGCTACCTGGTCTTCGATCTCGCCGCCGACGAAGACGATCCGGTCCTTCAGCAGCCGCGAGTAAATGTCGTAGGACCGTTCGCCGCGGCCGCTCTGTTCGACGACGATCGGTATCAGTTCGTTCTTTGGTTGCACGGGTTTGGCTCCCTTGCCGGCGGCTACCTGGGTTTTTCGATGTGTTCGAGGACCTCGTCCACGATGCCGTATTCCTTGGCTTCCTGGGGCGTGAGGTACCGGTCGCGTTCGGTTTCGCGGCGGATTTTTTCCGGGTCCTGGCCGGTGTGGTGGGCGAAGATCTGGATGAGGGTTTCCTTGTCCTTGAGGACCTCTTTGGCGGCGATTTCGATGTCGGCCGCCTGGCCGCCCACCTCGCCGGCGGGCTGGTGGAGCATGATCTTGGCGTGCGGGAGGGCGAAGCGTTTGCCCTTCGTGCCGCCCGCCAGCAGGAGCGCCGCCCCACTCGCCGCCAGGCCGATCGCATACGTCGCCACCGGCGAATCCAGGAACTGGACGGTGTCGTAGATGGCGAGGGTGCTCGAGACGTACCCGCCGGGGGAATTGATGTAGAGGCTGATCTCCTGGTTCCGCTTCTCGCTCTGGAGGTACAGGAGTTTCATGACGACCGAGTTGGTGACCTGGTCGTCGATGACGCCCTCTAGAAAGATGATCCGGTTCTCCAAGAGGATGTCTGCCAGCGTCATCCACCGCTGCTGCTGGTAGGACGGCATCATGGCCCCGTGCGGTCGCACGGGAACGCCGCCCGCCGTGGGTCCGTCAGCGTCGCGTCCCATCGTTTCCGGTTCCCCTTTCGTCTGGCGTCCTCCGGATCGCCCGCGTTAGGTTGTCTCGGGCTCCTCGGCCGCCTCTTCGCCGTCACTGGCGCCTTTCTTCTTGGCCTTCTTGACGGGCGGTTCCTCGCCCTTGACCAGCGCCTTCCCCAGGAGGAGGCGCATCACCTTGTCGTCGCGGATCTGGCTGCGGAGGCTGTCGAGCGTCCCGCGCTCCTGCATCTCCTCGCGTACGCGGTCGTCCCGCCGGCCGTACTGCGCCGCGATGAACCGCAACCGCGCGTCCACCTCGGCGTCGGTGGCCTCGATCTTCTCCTTCTGGGCGATCGCGTCGAGAATGAAAAAGAGTTTCAACTCGCGGGCCGCGTTCGCCGACGCGCTCGACCGCAATTCCTCGCGCTGCTTTTCGATCTCCTCGGCCGGGACGCCGCGGTACCGCAGGTTCACGAGATGCCGGACGTAGAGGCGCTCGGCGTGCCGCTGGGCGAGGCCCTCGGGCAACTCGAACGGCGCGTGCTCGAGGAGCCACTCCCGGACGGCCTCTTCCTGCGCCTCGCGGTAGGCCGACTCGTTCTGGTTCTCCAGTTGCCGCTTCAGGCCTTCCTGCAGCGCCTCGATCGTCTCGTAGGCCGTCTGCTCCAGGAGCGTCTCATCGTTGGCCGGCGTGGGCCGGCTGATTTCTTTGACCTGGATCGCGATCTCGGCCTCTTTGTCGCGGAGGTCTTCCTTCGGCGCGTCATCGCCGACGGTGAACGTGCCCGTCTTCGTCTCGCCGGCCTTCGCC
>JBAUDW010000254.1:0-15747 GCA_049678285.1 Phycisphaerae bacterium | reverse complement strand
GGGGGATCGCCTGGACCATCTGCAGGGCCAGCGGCAGCGGATACGTTCGCTGCGTGCAGGCCTTCGGCGAGCCAGTCCCGTCGACCACCACAAGGTACGCTTCTTCATCACCGCTGGGGCCACGGCGGACGCAGATCTCCTTGTAGTTCTCCTCGCCTACGGGTTCCCAGTCCCGTGCATCAAGCCCTGAGTCCTTGCTCGGTTTCACGGCACAGAGATCCGTGACCCGCTCCCGCACATAGCCGCCGAGAGCGACGGCCGCATCGGCCCGTCGCCGCTTGCCGATGATAAATGCTTGTTCGTACTCCATTTTCTCACCTCAAGTTTTGAAGCCGCCCTCCGTGGGGCAGCCCATACATATCTATTGGGAGTACCTCTGTTCGCGAGCGGCACCCGACCCGAACGGGGGAAAAGCAGAAAGTGGCCGCTTCGGCGGCCCTTCTACTTTTAGGGTGCCGCGAGCGGCGGCAGCGAACGTTGAGTTTACGGAGGCATCCCCTTGTGGGGGCCTCCCGTTCGCCCCACGAACTGAAAACTCATTAGTTCGGCACTATCGTTTCCGTTGAGATGACCTAATGCCAAAGCAAACAGTCGCCACCTTGTGGAAGACATGCTGCACTGGGTGCCGCTTCTGCAGGGCCACGCCGATGTCGCGGTGGCCGCGTATCTGGGTGCCGAAGAGCCTGAAGCCCACCTCGGCCGTCTCGATGGTCGGCACATCCTGGCCTCGCCGTACCATCCCCAGACCAACGGCAAGATCGAGCGGTATCACCGATCGTGCAAGGAGCAGGTGAACCTCGTGGTGTGGGAGACGCCGGGGGAACTCGAGGCCGAGATCGCCCGCTTCGTCGCCTGGTACAACACCGAGCGGTACCACAAGACCCTTGGCAACGTCACGCCGGATGATGTATACTACGGCCGACGGGAAAGTATCTTGAATCGGGGGCAGGAACTCAAGACCGAGACGCTGGCGCGTCGCCGGCGTCAAAACAAGGGAATGCCCAAACCGAAGGGAGCCGACCGGACCCAAAAACCCTCACTTCCGCCGACGGCTTATTTGTGCCATTTACGCTGAAGACGTACAGTGTTCAACGTCAGCGACTTTGGCATAAGGATGAGCGTTCGGTGAAGTGAGAGGTCCAAGGGGTGGCGGGGGCTGGATGGGGCGGTGACCGGCGGCCACGGCCGAGAAGAGGGCGCGAGGAGACGGCGAGTTGAGCGATTCAGGCCGGAAGGACCCTTTCCGCCTCGAGGGCTTGCCGCAGCAGTCGCCAAGCGCGATTGCGGCCGAGTCCGGTTCCGTCTCGCCGGGTCTGGCGCGACGGGTGCTCTCCGTCCCGGAGGTGGGCATCTTCATCCCCCTAGTGGTGCTGTGCCTGGCCATCGCGCTTGCGAAGAGCGTATTCTACTCGCAGCGCAACATCGTCCTGATCCTCCAGAACATGTCCTACACGGGGCTGATTGCCGTTCCCATGACCTACGTGTTCGTGGCCGCCGGCCTGGACCTTTCGGTGGGGGCCGTGGCTGGCTTGGGAGGCGTGGTCGCGGGGTTGGCGATGCAGGCCGGCGTGCCTATTCCTGTCGCCGTCGTCCTGGGATTGTTGACCGGCGGGGTGATCGGCCTGGCCAACGGGTTGGTCATCGTGCGTCTGGGGATTCCGTCGTTCATCGTGACCCTGGGGATGATGAACGTGGCCCGGGGCATCATCTATATCCTGACCGAGGGCGAGCCCGTTTACCCGTTGCCGACGGCCTTCAGTGATTTCGGCAACGCCGCCTGGCTCAAACTTCCATACAGCGAGGTCCCCATTCCGTACAGCGTGCTGATCCTGATCGCCGTGGTGGCGGTGGCGGATTTCGTCCTGCGGAAGACCACTTACGGTCGCGCCATCTACGCCGTCGGCGGGAACGAAGAGGTCGCGCGCCTGGCGGGGATCCGCGTCGGCCTGGTGAAGGTATCCACGTACCTGATCGTCGCCGTGGCCAGCGCGGGGGCCGGAATCCTCCTGGCATCTCGCCTCGGATCGGCGGTCGCGGCGGCCGGCCAGGGCTGGGAAATGCTCTCGATCGCCGCGGTCATCATCGGCGGAACCAGCATGTTCGGCGGCGTGGGGACCGTTCTCGGGGTGATGATCGGGGCGGCCATCATGGCCGTTTTGTCGAATGGCATGGTGCTCGTGAACATTTCGCCGTACTGGCAGAACTTGGTGCTTGGGGTCATCATGGTCCTGGCGGTCGGGCTGGACCACTTCCGCCGATCGAGGCTGGGACTGTAGGAACCTTTGGCTCTGCGAGATAGGAGAACCGCGATGGCGCTACTTCGCTGGCAGATTGTCGGCATCGCACTGGCCCTGGCGGTGGCGACGGCCTTGCCGATCGGGTGCGGCAAGCAGGAAGCTGACTCCAACAAGGGCGTCATCTGGATGATCCCCTCCCACCGGGCCCATCCGGTCTGGCTCGTCGGCAGGAACGGTTTCGAGAAGGCCTGCCGCGAGATGGGCTACACCCCGAAGTGGAATGCGGCCGAGAACGCCGAACTCGACGTCAATATCGGCTACGTCGAGCAGGCGATCGCCGAACGGGCCGCCGGCATCCTGGTCTTCCCCTACAACGACGTGGCCTACACCCAGGTGATCAACAAGGCCGCGGAGGCCGGCATCCCGGTAGTCACCATTCACTGGGATGCCCCCGCGAGCAAGCGCAAGGCCTTCATCGGGCCCGATCCGGAAGTTTACGCCGTGGCCGCGGCGGACCGCCTGGGGGAATTGCTGGGCGGCAAGGGCAACGTCGGAATCATGCAGGGCAACTTCAACCCCCTCGAGAACAAGGTTGCCAGGATTTTTACGGGCCGCCTCGCCCGGAAGTACCCGGCCATCAAGGTCGTCGCGCACGACGAGGACACCACCGAGACCGTCAAGGCCACGGAGAAGGCCATCAACATGATCCAGACCCACCCGGAACTGAACGGGGTCTTCTCGAGTACGGGCGGCGGGGCCGTCTCGTGGTCCAAGGCCATGGAAGAGACGGGAACCCTGGGCAGGATTTACGTCATCTCGATGGACGTCACCCGGCAGAACCTCGACCTGGTCAAGGCCGGCAAGATCTACGGCGTCATCGCCCAGGGGATCTACGACGAAGGCTACCAGGGCGTGAAACTGCTGCTCCAGGACAGCCCTAAGCCAATCAATTATACCGATAACACAATCATCACGAAGGACCTGGCGGACCCGTACTACAGCCAGTGCGGCGGGAAATAGCCGCCGGCCCGAGGCATGGCGACGGACATGGCCGAATACCTCCTGAAAATGGCGAACATCCGTAAGACCTTCGGGGCCGTGCGCGCGCTGGCCGGCGTCAACCTGGCGGTGCGGGAGGGGGAGATTCACGCCGTCGTCGGCGAGAACGGGGCGGGCAAGTCGACCCTGATGAAAATCCTCGACGGGTACTATCCGTACGGCTCCTATGAGGGGGAGGTGATCCTGGACGGCCGGCCGGTGCGCCTGCGCGGCCCGAGGGATGCCGCCCGGTGCGGCATCGCGATGATCTACCAGGAGATCGCGGTCCATCCGAATCTCGGCGTGGCGGAGAACGTGTTCCTCGGCCACCTGCCGGCGCGCGGCTCCGTGGTGGCCGGTCGGACCCTCGCCGCGAAGGCCAGGGAGGCGCTGGCCCAGGTGGGATTGGACGTGGACGTCCGGCAGGCGGTCTCGCGGCTCGGCGCCAGCCAGCAGCAGTTGCTCATGATCGCCAAGGCCCTGGTGCTGTCGCCGCGTCTTCTTGTCCTGGACGAGCCGACTTCCGCCCTGACGATCCCCGAAGTGGCCAACCTGCACGGCATCGTGGCGAGCCTGAAGCGGCGCGGGGTGACCTGCATCTACATCTCGCACAAGCTGGACGAGGTGTTCCGGATCGCCGACGGCATCACCGTGCTCAGGGACGGGCAGGCGGTCCGGACGTTTGAGCGCCAGGACTTCGATGCCGACCGGGTGATTGAAGCCATGGTGGGCCGGCCGCTCGACACCCTCTATGCCAAGGCGCCCGCGTCCATCGGCCCGGAGGTCCTGAGGGTGGAGAACCTTAGCGTCCCGCACCCCCGGGTCCGGGGCCGGCACGCCGTGGAGCGGGCCGGGCTGTCGGTTCGCCGCGGGGAGATCCTGGGCGTGGCGGGGCTGGTCGGTTCCGGGCGCAGTGAACTCCTGGGCGCCATCTATGGGTCGGTCCCCAGAAGCAGCGGCGACCTGTACCTGGGAGGGGAGCGGGTCTTCATTCGGTCCCCGCGGCAGGCCCTGGCCAACGGCATCGCCCTGGTGACGGAAGACCGCCATAAGACCGGCCTGATCCCTGGCATGAGCGTGGCCCGGAACATCACCCTGGCAAGCCTGCCGAAGGGCTGGCGGAGGATGGTCATCCGTTCTTCCGCCGAGAAACGGGTGGCGGCCGAGAAAGTGGCCGAACTCCAGGTCAAGATACCCTCGGTGGCGGTTCCCGTCCGGCGGCTTTCCGGCGGAAACCAGCAGAAGGTTGTGCTGGCCAAGTGCCTGCTGACCCGGCCCAAGGTGCTCCTGCTGGACGACCCGACCCGGGGCATCGACGTCGGGGCCAAGCACGAGATCTACAGGTTGATCTTCCGGCTTGCGGCCGAAGGTGCCGCCATCGTGCTGGTGTCCTCGGAACTGCCGGAACTGCTGAGGTTGGCCGACCGCTTCATTGTGCTGGCGGCGGGCCGGGTGGTGGACGAGTTTCCCAAGAGCCAGGCCACGGAGAACCGCGTGATGGCGGCGGCCACGGGGGTCCGCGAGCCGCAACGCGATGGATTCCGGGGAAGTTCATGAGATTCATCTCTGAAAGCGCAGCTGTCAAGGCCCGTTGCTCGGCGGCGCGGCCGGACGGGCGGGGCAAGGGCGCGGGGGGCAGCTGCGTCTCTGCGGCTGCGCCGGGCCCATGCCCTGGGGTGCAGGAGCCAGCAGCATGAAACCTTATCGCGTCGGCATCATCGGGTTCGGGTTCATAGGGAAGGCGCATGCCTACGGCTACTTGACCCTGCCGTTGTTCTATGACCCTGTGCCGCTCGAAGCCCGAATCACGCACGTCTGCACCGGCCGAAGGGAGACCGCCGAGAAGGGCGCTGCGCTGGTTGGCGCCGCCCACGCCGTGACCGACTACCGCGCTGTGACCGAGGACCCTGACGTCGACATCGTGCACATTTGCACGCCGAACCACCTGCACAAAGATGAGCTGGTGTCGGCGATGAAGCACGGCAAACACATCTACTGCGAGAAGCCCTTGGTGGCCACGATGGACGAAGCCCGCGAGATCGAGGCCGCCCTGAAGGATTACCGGGGCACCGCGCAGATCGTGTTCCACAACCGGTTCTTCCCGGCCACGATGCGCGCCCGGCAAATGATCGAGGCCGGATTCCTCGGCAAGGTCTTGGAGTACCGGGCCGCGTACCTGCACGCGGGCAGCGCATCCGCGAAGACGCCGCTGAAGTGGAAACTTTCTGGCGCCGCAGGCGGGGGCGTCATTACCGATCTGGCCTCTCATGTCTTCGACTTGGTCCACCTCCTGCTGGGGGACTACGACCGATTGATGGCCGCCACCTGTATCGCCTACGCAGAGCGTCCGTCACCTGACGACACTTCGCGCCGGGTGCCGGTTGACGCGGAGGACTGCGTAATGGTCCTTGCGCGGCATCGCTCGGGCGCGATGGGGATGATCGAGGCCACGAAACTCGCCCAGGGCTCGGAGGACGAACTGCGGCTGGAAATCCACGGTTCCGACGGCGCGCTGCGGTTTAACGGCATGGACCCCCACCACCTTGAGGTCTACGACGCCACGGCCGCCGAGAAGCCCATCGGCGGGACGCGCGGCTGGACGCGGCTCGACACGGGCCAGCGCTACCCGCCGCCAGCCTCCGGGTTCCCTACGCCCAAGGCAACTATTGGCTGGCTGCGCGGGCACGTGGCCTGCCTGGCGAATTTCCTCCAGGCGGTCGCGGAGGGCAAACCCGGCGACCCGGGGCTGCAGCAGGGGCTTTACATCCAGCACGTGATGGAGTGTGCCAAGGAATCGGCTCGCACGGAAAAATGGGTCCGCGTGTAATCTCCGCGCCCGATCGCGGGCCCGCAGGGAACCGCGTGGTACCTGCAACCAGCAAGGTCTGAATCGCGGGCGACCCCTCTCCCTATGAGACCGCTCCGAGAAGCCTTCTGGCAGCGTTTCAGGCATGCAGTGTGAATGCTGCGGCGATAGCAAGTCACCTGTTTCTTGACAATCGGAGATGCGTATCGTGGCGGCTTGGCGATTGCGGTCGTTGTCACCGGTGGCCCGTGTGCTGGCCCGCTGAGTATAACCCGTGGCAGGCGCCGTCGGCCCTATCCCTTGGTTCTTTCGGACCGCATCGCACGGAACGCCTTCGGGCTGCACTTCTCCGAGCGTTTGAACGCCCGGTTGAAGTGGCAGAGGCAACCGAAGCCGCTGGCGGCGGCCACGTTGACGATGGAATCGTCGCCGCCGGCGAGCAGCCGCTTGGCCTCCTCGAGCCTCCGCTTCTGCACGAACAAGGAGAACCGCTCCCCCGTGACGACATGGAAGACCTGGCTGAAGTGGGCGGGCGAAAGCCCGGCATGGGCTGCGACGGCTGACAGACGCAGCGGGCTCTCGCGGAAATGCGCCTCGATGTACTCGCGGGCCCGGCGGATTTCGGGACGTTCGCCGAGGGCGGCCAGCTCCCGCAGATGCCTGAAGGAGTCGCAGAGTTGCCGGGCGAAGAGCGCCTGCAGGAGCAGCACGCTGTCAACCGCCTCCGGCCGGAGGTAGGGCGCGTGGAAATAGGCCCGCCTGAGCCTGGCCTCCGGGACGTCCAGCCAGGCGAGCCGCCGGCGGCATCGCCGCAGCCCAGCCTCGCTGGGGGGCTCCGGGAGAATCTGGCCGCACGAGATCGTCGCGATGTGCTGCCCCTGCACCACGACGGGGATGGCCATGTCGATGAAGCCAGCATGGCAGCGATAGCGCAGCGGCTTCCCGCTCCGGGCCGCCCGCTGCTGATAGCGGCGGTTGCAGGCATGGCATCGTCGGATCCCCTCCGGACAGGTCTTGATCAGCGTGCAGACGCCATTTTCGTCGCTCGGGGCCAGATGGATGCGCGTGGCCGCCACCCCGGGCGCGTTCAGCGCCATCGCCACCCCGGTCAGGTTCTTCAGGATCCTGGTGAACCCCGCCATCTCCCGTGAGTTGGCCAGATTCTCGAAATCAGATTCCCGCGGCAGTTCCATATGACCCTCGAACAGGATGTGCTTCATTATCTGGTTGATCGAAAGCGAAGTCAATACACCCGAAAAGAAGCGAAGACATCGACGCGGCCGGGATGTAGAATGAATGGCAACGGACGCACGGAGGCCTGACTTCTCCGTGCGCCGGACAACGGGAGCACCCTATGAAGCCGCTGTCGATTGTGAAGGACAAACGGTACTTGTTGGCGCGGATGGGAGATATCTCCCAGTTGGCCGGGCTACGGCGGTACGAGCTGGCCGACGGTAAGGCCAGGGGGGTGGAGGCCGTCGATTTCCGGACCGGGACGGGCTTCGAGTTCACCGTCCTGCCGGGACGCGGGATGGACATCGCCTGGGCCTTTTACCAGGGGGTGCCGCTGGCATACATGTCCAAGACCGGGATCACGGCGCCGGCCTACTACGAAAGTGAGGGGATCAACTGGCTGCGGAGCTTCTATGCGGGCCTGCTGACCACCTGCGGACTCACCAACGCCGGCTGGCCCAGCGAGTACGACGAGCCGGCGGCGGGCGTGGTGCGGCACGGCCTGCATGGTCGCGTCGCCAACGCGGGGGCCGAGCAGGTGTGCGTCAGAGAGGAATGGGACGGCGGCGTGTTGCGCATGTCGGTGTCGGGCCGGATGCGCGAAGCCATGCTCCATTGCGAAAACCTGACGCTCCGGCGGGAGATCGCCTCCCGTCTGGGCGAGAACGAGCTTCATCTCGTCGACGTGATCGAGAACGCCGGATTCTCACCCCGGCCGTTGATGATCCTGTACCACATCAACATCGGCTATCCCCTTCTGGACGAGGGAAGCCGGCTGCTGTGCAATCCCAGATCGACCGAGAGCGCCGACGACGTGGCGGCGGCGGATGCCGCCCACTTCCGCGTCGTTTACGCCCCCACGCACGGAATAAAGGAAAAGGTCTATTTCCATGATATGCCGTGCCGGGCGGACGGCACGACCGCCGTCGGCGTGGTTAATGAAAGGCTCGAAGTCGGGCTCTATGTGCGGTTCAACAAGTCCCAGCTTCCGGAATTCACCCAGTGGAAACAGTTGGGCGAGGCGGAATATGTCATGGGGTTGGAGCCCGGAAACTGCATTCCCATCGGGCTGGCGGCCCAGGACAAGCGGGGCCGTCTGGAACGGCTCCAGCCCGGCGAGCGGAAGACCATCACGCTCGACATCGGCGTGTTGACCGGCCTCGCCGAAATCCGGCGTTTTGAAGAAACGCTGTCGGAATTGCACTGATGCTAGGAGGGCGACATGGACTGGACGAGCATCCGGAGCTTCAAGGCGGAGCGGCTTTCGGAGGCGCAACGCCAGGAGGTGTCGCGCCTGGCCGCCCGCGCGCGCCGCGACGTGTTGCGCATGATCCATTCCGCCGGTTCAGGACATGTCGGCGGTTCGCTCTCGTCGTTGGACGCATACCTGTTGCTGCTGTTATGCGCGGAGACGGCTTCCTCCGGCGGCCGCGACCGGGTCGTCGTCAGCCATGGCCACACCGCCGCGGGCCTCTACGCCGCGATGGGCGGCATCGGCCTGCTCGACGTCGAGGAGGCCGTGCGGACCTTCCGTCGCGACGGCAGTATCTACGAGGGCCACCCCAGCCTTCAGATTCCGGGGATCGAGTGGGCCAGCGGGAGCCTGGGCCAGGGCTTGTCGGTCGGTTGCGGCATGGCGCTGGCGGAGGTGATCAAAGGCGGGCCCGGCCGCGTGTTCGTGGTCATGGGCGACGGCGAACAGGCCGGGGGCCAGCTTCAGGAAGCCCGCGAGTTTGCCGTCAAGTACCGCCTGGGCCGCCTGATCGGCATCGTCGACTGCAACGGCTTGCAGGCGAGCGGCAGGCTGGAAGACGTGATGCCGCAGAACATCGCGGCCAAGTACGCCGCCGCTGGCTGGGGGGTGATCGAGACGGACGGCCACGACCATCAGGCGTTGTACCAGGCATTGCGGACGGCCGTCGGGGCCGGTTCCCCGACGGTGATCCTGGCCCGGACGGTCATGGGGAAGGGCGTTCCAGCGATCGAGGGTCAGCACGGCTACCACGGCAAGGTTCCCGCCGTCGAAACTTGGGCCGGGCTGTTTCCGCCGTCAGCCGGGGACGTCAGCCAGGTCCGTCCCGGCGAGGTGAATTGCCTTCCGCCCGTTGAGCTGTCGGTGCGTCCCGGCACGCCGCGAGTGTACACGACACCGATGGACTGCCGCAGCGCGTGCGGCGAGGCGATATACGACCTGTCCGCGGCGAACGCGGACGTACCGATCGCCGTGATCGACTGCGACCTGATTGATTCCATGAGGCTGGGCCGACTCGCCGCGGCGATGCCGGAACGCCTGATCGAATGCGGCATCCAGGAGCACAACGCGGCGACGGTCGCGGCGGCGATGTCCCGCTCCGGCGTCCTGACGTTCTACGCGGACTTCGGCGTGTTCGGCGTCGATGAGGTGTACGGGCAGTTGCGGATGGCCGACTTCAACGAGACGTCGCTGAAACTGATCTGCACGCACGTCGGCCTGGACGCCGGCGAGGATGGCAAGACGCATCAGTGCGTCGATTACGTCAGCCTGCTGGCGAATCTGCACGGCTTTAAGACCATGATTGCGGCGGACGCGAACCAGGCCGACCGGATGATCCGTTACGCGGCCCGCACGGCCGGCAATGTTGCGGTCTGCATGGGGCGCTCGAAGCTGCCCGTGCTGACGGACGAGGACGGCGGGGTGTTTTACGGCGGCGGCGCGGCGATTGAATACGGCAGGGCGGACTGGATCCGTCGCGGCGGCGACGCGGCGATTGTCACCTGCGGCTCCATGGTGTGGCGGGCCGTCAACGTCAGCCGGAAACTGGCCGAGGCCGGAATCCGGGTCGGGGTGCTGAACCTGTCCTGTCCCGTGGCGTTGGATGACGACGCCCTCGCCGAGGCGTGTCGGACGGGACTGGTGGTCACGTACGAGGATCACAACGCGCACACTGGCATCGGCGCCGGGATCGGCGCGCGGATCGCGGAGCGGGGTTCTTCCTGCCGTTTCAAGCGGATCGGGATCAACGCTTACGGGAAGTCGGCCAATCCCGAGTTTCTCTACAGGCAGCAGGCGATGGACGAGGACAGCCTGCGCCGGGCGGTGTTGGACGGGCTCAATCACCGACGCGGCCATCCTTCGTAACCCGAAAGGAGCGGAGCATGTTCAAGGTCAGGATCGGTTTCGTGCCGTCCAACTGGGACGCGTGGGATGGCAATGCGCACACCGGCAAATGGGCCGGCCGGATGCGAGACCGCTGCGTCAAGGCGCTGGAATCGGTGCCGGGGCTGGAGCTGGTCGTCCCGACCCGGGAGATGACCGGCGACGGCTGCGTCAGCACGGAGGAACAGGCCCGGCAGGTTCTGGAGCTGTTCAAGAAGGAGAATGTCCGCGGCCTGTTGATCGGCAACATGACGTTCGGCATGGAGGTGGCGGTCGGAACCCTCTTGAGCGGCCTGCCGAAGGATATGCCGATCCTGCATTTCAGCACGCCGAGCGGACCGATTTCGGACAGCGGCGAGCGATCCACGGACACCTGGTGCGGGCAGTTCATGACGGCCTCCGCGATCAAGCGCCGCGGCTTCAAGTTCGTCCATCTGCTGCCCTGCGCCCCGGAGGATCCGCAGTTTGGGGATCAGGTGGCGTTGTTCGCCCGCGCTGTGTGCGCCGTCAGCCGGTTCAGAGGGGCTCGCCTCGGGCAGATCGGGACGCGGCCCCGGCTGTTCGAGTCGCAGTTCTGGAGCGAGGAGAACCTGCAACGGCAGTTCTCCCAGATGGTCGTGCCCATGGATCTGGCCACCGCGTTCGCGCGGCTGGACGCGATCCGGCCCGACGATCCGGACGTCAAGAGAACCGTGCAGGAGATTCGACGGGGCGCGGCCATCGGCGACGTGCACGACGAGAACAGCATCGTCAACCAGGCGAGATACGAGGTGTCGCTGGAGCGGATCGCCCGCGAGTTGGACGTCCAGGCGCTGGCCGCCTGTTGCTGGACGCAGTTGCAGGAGCGGTACGGGATTTCCGCGTGCTCGACGTACGGCCGGCTCAACGAGAAGGGGCTGATCACCGCCTGCGAGGTGGATCTGCTGGGCGCGGCGTCGATGTGGGCGGTCTACTGCGCGGCGCTGGGCGAGGCGAAGCCGGACTTCATCGACTGGACCGACCTGCATCCCACGGAGAAGAACGTCTGGCTGGCTTGGCATTGCGGGAACGCCGCGGGCAGCCTCTGCGCGGCTGACAGCCCCAAGCGGCTGCTCCGCAACGAGCGGATGATCCAGTGGTGTCCGAACTGCCACGGGGCGATGGAGTTCCGGCTCAAGAGCGGCCCGGTGACCTGCGCCCGCCTGGTCGAATACGATGGCCAGTACACAATGTTCGCCGGAGTCGGGGAGATCATCGACATTCCGCCCTTCATCCGGGGCGCTTACGGCTGGGTCAAGGTAAACGACATCGGTGACTGGGAGCACAAGATGGTCGAGGCCGGGATCATCCATCACGGCACCATCATCCATGACCCCAAGGTGGCCGACGCCCTGGAGCTGTTCTGTAAGTTCCTGGGCATCAATTGCGTGAGAGGGGCTTGAGCCATGGCGAAACGCATGCTTCGTGTCACCCTGGTCAAACCCCGTCAGCTTGAGATCGGCCATGCCGACATTCCCAGGCCCGGCCCGGGCGAAATCCTGGTGAAGGTGTTGCGGGTCGGTGTGTGCGGTTCGGATCCGACCATCTACCACGGGCGTCATCCCTACGTGACGTTCCCCGTGGTCATGGGGCATGAGTTCTCCGGGACGGTGGCGGCGCTGGGCGAGGGGGTGGCCGGCCCCGCGGTCGGCACCCGAGTGACGGTCATTCCTCACTTGGTCTGCGGCCGATGCCGCGCCTGCCGGGAGGAAAAGTACAACTTCTGCGAAGCATTGCGCTGCACCGGCGCCGAGGCCGATGGCGCCCATGTCCAGTTCATGTGCATGCCGCGGAAAATGGTGCTGCCGATTCCCGACGGCATGAGCCTGGATGACGCGGCGATGGTGGAGCCGGCCTGCGTCGGGTATCACGCCGCCAAGCGGGGGGAGATCAGGCCCCAGGACAAGGTGCTCATCATCGGCGCCGGGCCGATCGGCCTGTTCTGCATGCAGAGCTGCAAGGCGCTGGGGGTCCGGGACGTCTACATCGCCGACATGGACTCATGGCGCCTGGAATTGGCCGCCACATTGGGGGCCGACGGCGTCATCGACGTGTCGCGGGAACCTCTCGCGGACGGCCTGACGCGGCTGGCGGGGGGGCACAGGGAGATCGACGTCTTCTTCGACTGCGTGGGGGAGAAGGGCAAGGTGCTGGATCAGATTCTGTCGCTTGCCCACCGGGGAACCCGGGTCGTCATGGTCGGCGTGCTGCAGAACGGCTACGACATTCCGCACCTGCCGGACTTCGTCCAGCATGAGCTGCGCCTTTCCGGGACCACCATGTACGTGCCTCAAGATTACCGCGAGATGATCGCGTTGATGCGCGAGGGGAAGGTCCGAACCCGGGGCATGATCACCCACACCTTCAAGCTTGCGGACATCAAGACCGTGTTCGATATGATCGAGCGGAAGAGCGAGCGGTTCTTCAAGATCATGCTCACAGTGAACGACTGAAGGATGCCGGCCAATGAGTCTCCTGGGCATCGACATCGGTTCCGGTAGATGCAAGGGCGCCGCGTTCGACGGCTGCGGGAGCATCGTTGCCCAGGCCGTCAGAAGCTACGACACCGTCAGCCGCGGCGGGAACAGGGTCGAGATCGACGCCGAACGGTTCTGGGACGCAATGGTCGCCGTGACCCGGGAGATTGCCGCGGCCACCGGCCGCGACCCCGTGGAGGCGCTGGCCGTCAGCTCGCACGGCGAGACCTTCATCCCTGTGGGCAAGGACGGACGCGCCGTCGGCCCGGCCGTCATGAACGCGGACAACCGGGCGGTCGAGGAGGCGGCCTGGTGGCGGGACCATTTCGGCGCCGATCGCGTCTACGCGATCACCGGCCTGCCGCTGCACGCCATGTTCGCGCTGAACAAGATCATGTGGTTGAAGAAGCACGACCGGGACACCTATTCCCGCGGCGTGAAGTTCCTGAACGTGGCGGACTACGTCCTGGCCCGCATGGCAATGCCCTGTTGCACCGACTTCTCCCTCGCCGGCCGGACCATGGCCTTTGACATCCGGACGAAAACGCTTTCGGATGAAATCCTCGCCGCCGCCGGAATCGGCAAGGAACGTTTCCCCGAGCCGGTTCCCGCCGGTAGTGTGGTCGGCAGGTTGTCGCGCCGGGTCGCCGCCGAACTGGAACTGCACGAAGGGGTTGTCGTCGCGATGGGCGGCCACGACCAGCCCTGCGGCGCTCTGGGCTCGGGCGCCGTCAATCCCGGGCAGGTCTCCCTCTCTGCCGGAACCTATGAGTGCGCCGCCGCCGTCTCCGCCTCGCCGATGAACTCGGACAAGGCGATGGCGTACCACCTGAACTCCTATTGCCACGTCGTCCCGGATCGCTACGTCACGCTGGCCTTCTTCCCGGCGGGAATCGCGACCCGTTGGTTCGTGGAACAATTCTGCGGCGAGGACCGGATGGTGGCGGAGCGGGAGAACCGTTCGCTGTACGACGTTCTGGATGAACGGGCCGCCGCTGCGTGCCCCGGTCCCTCCGGAATTTGTTTCACCCCGCATCTGGTCGGCGCCTGTAACCCCTATTGGGACCTCCGTGCGACCGGGGCCCTGGTCGGGCTCACCTCCGGAAAAACGCGGCATCATCTTTACAAGGCGCTTTACGAGGGGATCGCCTGCGAACTGGCGGTCAACGTCGCGGCGCTGGAGGAGGTCGTGGGACATTTCCCGGCCTTGAGCATCAGCGGCGGCAATGCCCGCGTCGATTTATCCATCCAGTTGCGCGCCGACCTCACCGGAAAAAAGGTCCACACGCTCCACTGCTCCGAGACAGGCTGCCTCGGCGCGGCGTTGCTCGCGGGCGTGGCTGCGGGGGTCTACAAGGATGTCGCCGACGCGGCGGCCCGCGCCGCCCGGATCAACCGGACGTTCCTGCCAGATGCATCGAGCTGCCTTGCCTATGCCGAACAGTTCCAACAGTACAAAATGCTGTACGCCTCGCTGGTGGGCATCAGGGAAATGACCAGGAGATCGTCATACTGAATTCGCGTGAGCGCGTGCGATGCGCTTTGAACCATGAGGAGCCGGACCGCGTCCCGATGGACCTGGGCGGCTCGGTGGTGACGTCGATCGTCATCCCGGCCTATCGCGCGCTGCGCGACCACCTCGGCCTGCCGGAAAGGCCGGTCGAGACGATGGAGCTTGTCCAGCAGATCGCCAGGGTTGACCCGGACGTGGCGGAGGCGTTGGGGTTAGACGTGCTTCCCATGTTCGCCAACCCACCCTCTCAGCCGACAGTGATCGAGGAGGACAGGGATGGAACGCTCTCCTTCAAGGACGACTTCGGGGCGACGCTGATCAAGCCCAAGGGATCCTTCTATTTTGACTGGAAGGTCTTTCCGCTGCCCGAGCCCAGCCTGGAGGCGCTGGCCGCCATGCCCTGGCCCGACCCGGCCGACCCGGCACGCTACCGCGGGCTCCGCTCGCGCGTGAAAAAGCAGCGGGAGTCCACCGACAAGGCGCTGTTCGGGATGGCCCCCTGCGGGCACGACCTGTTTAACCAGATATTCCGCGTCCGGGGCATGGAGAACGGGCTCATGGACTTGCTGGCCGAGCCCGAGTTCGCGGAGGCGTTCCTCGATCGCCTGACGGACACGATCTGCGCGGCGCAGACCTGTTTCCTCAAGGAGGTCGGCGACCTCATCGACGTGCATTTCGCCGCGGACGACCTGGCGGGGCAGTCCGGGCCGCTGGTCTCGCCGGAGCTCTGGCGCAGGATGATCAAGCCGCGTCAGGGGCGGATCATCCGGACGATCAAGGCGCACACCCAGGCCAAGGTGTTTTACCACTCCTGCGGCGCGGTCGCGGAGTTCATCCCAGACCTGATCGAGATCGGGGTGGATATCCTGAACCCGGTTCAAGTCACGGCCCAAGGGATGGACGCGGCCAATCTGAAAGAGCGATTCGGGAAGCATTTGTCGTTCTGGGGCGGCGGCTGCGATACGCAGAGGATCCTGCCATTCGGCACGCCCGCGGAAGTCCGCGGGGAGGTGCGGCGGCGCGTTCGCGAGCTCGCCCCGGGCGGCGGATTCGTCTTCAACCCGGTGCACAACATCCAGCCGCTGACCCCGCCGGAGAATATCGTGCAAATGTTCAGGACCGCCCGCGAGGCAGGGGTGTACGACAAGCAATTCAAAGGAATGACAAACCATGGACGTTAACGCTCTGATCAACCGCTATGACCGGCTCAAGGCGCGGCGAGGCCCGAAGCTCAAGCGGTTCGTCGATGGGGAGCAGCCGTTCCTGGTCATTCAACGTCCCGGCGGCTC
>JBAUDW010000253.1:0-3021 GCA_049678285.1 Phycisphaerae bacterium | reverse complement strand
GGGATCGGCCGAGGAGCCTGAGTTTCTCCGGCCGGGCGCGCTGCCGCCGCTTGTGGTCATCGCCGACGGGCCGCTCATCATCACGCCCGTCCCCGCCGAGGAACGCGAGGAACTGAAAGGGGCGGAGAACGAAGTCACCGCCGTCGGCGAGCCCGCCGTCGTCGAGGACGGCGAGACGCGCATCGTCGGCGACGAGGTTCACTATAACCTGAAGACGGGCGGCGGCGTGGTCGTCGGACGCGAAGGCGAGTACATCCTCGAGCAGCCGGGGCGCCTGTGGCTGACGGGCGGTCGGCTCCAGTTCGACCGGACCCGCGGAACCGCCGACGTCACGGGCGAGGGTAAACTCCACGCCGTCGTCGCCACCGAAAGCCTGACGGGCGCCCCGGCGCCGGCGGCGGGTGCGAAGCCGCCGACGAGCGCGCTGGACGCGTCCTGGACGCGCGGGATGCGCCTGGCGTTTTACGAACTGCCGGCCGGCGAGTCGGGCGGCACGGGCCAACTCCGCCAAGCCGCCTTCAGCGGCCAGGCCGAGATCGTCCAGCAGGACGGCGTGTTGAAGGGCGACGAACTCGTGATCGACTTTTTCCCGGCCCTTCCGGCCGACGCGGGCGACAAAGCAGACCAGGGCCGAGGGCAAGCCGTCCAGCGCCTCGTCGGTCACCGCGACGTCTTCGTGAAGAACACCAGGCCCAGCGCCGCCATCGCCGGCGCCCAGAACATCGGCGACATCACCTGCCAGAACCTCGACATGACTTTCGCGCGCGGGGCGACCGGCGGCAGCGAGCCCAAGCGGATGAAGGCCTCCGGGAAGGTGCTCATCAACGACGCCAAGGGCAAGATCCGCGCCGAAGACCTCCTGGTCGCCTTCGCGCGGAACGACAAGGGCGAACTCGACGCCGACTACCTCGACGCCACCGGCGACGTCCTCATCGACCGCGCCGACCTCCTGGCCGAGGGCGACCACGTCAAACGCGACCTCGCGAACGGCATCCTGCTTCTCGAGGGCACCGAGAAGAAACCCGCGCGCGCGGCGCGCATCACGCTGCGGTCCGAGGAGGTTCTCGTTCCCGAACTCCCCGCCGGTCGGCGGGAGGCGACGGTCATCAATTGGCGGGCTGCCGTGGGCGGTACGGTTAAACGGGGCGACGCGCTTGCCTCGATTTACACGGGCGTCGGCCCCGTCGTTATCCAGTCGCCGGCCGACGGTGTGCTGAAGAGCGTCCTTCGCCAGGTGGGCGATGCGGTCGCTCCGGGCGACGTCGCCGCGATGCTCGACGTTCCGCTCACGTCGCGGATCGTCGGCCCGAAGGTGGAGTTTTTCGAGAAAGAGGGCAAGGCCCGCGTCTGGGGCGCGGGGGAACTCGAAGTGCCCGCCTCGACGGATCTTCGCGGCCGGCCGCGGCAAAGCGCCGACCCGCTCGTCATCCGGTGGAACGACAGCATGTATTTCGAGGACGAGCGGAACTTCGCGTTCTTCGACGGCGACGTGAAGGCGACGACGGGCGGCAGCCGACTCGACTGCCGACGCATGTGGGTCTATTTCCGCGACGCGCCCGAGAAGGCGCCCGCCTCCGGCGCGGTCGCCGGGGCGCCCGCCGCGGCCGAGGACCGCTCGACCCCGATGGGCGGCCTCATGGGCCGCAAAGCCGTCGAACGTGTCTTCGCCGAGAACGACGTGCAGGCCGTCGAACGCCGGATGGACCCCGACGGCGCCGTCCGGTACCAGATGGAGATGACCGGCGACAACCTGACGTACGTCGAGGAGAGCCGCAAGGCCTACGTGCGGGGGCCGGGACGCATGCGCATCCTGTCGCGCGAGAAGACGGACCCCGGCAAGGCGGCGCCGCCGGGCCTCGGCCCCGCCGACGAGGCCAGGTTCTGGGCGGACGAGGCGCCCGCCGGCTACGCCCGGACGAACGTCGTCTGGACCGAGGGAATGGCCTACGACGGCGCGACCGACCGCTGCTACTTCAAGGGCAACGTTGAGACGGTCCACGTCGGCCGAGGGGCGCCGGGCGCGGACGCGGCTGCACGCGACAGGCCCACCACGACGAAGATCCGCAGCGGCGACCTCCAGGTCGTCTTCAGCGAGCGGGCGCCTTCCGCCGCCGTGGACTTGGCACGCGAGGACCGCATGAACGTTGCGAAGATGGTGGCGGACGGCGGCGTCCAGTTGTGGGTGGACGACCGTCGCGGCAGCGGCCAGCGGCTGATGTATCAGCGGGCGCCGGAACGGATGCGCCTCTACTCGGGCGTCGACCAATGGGCGCGCCTCTGGCAGGGGACCGAGGCGACGCAGCAGTTCGGCGATGTCGTCGCCCGCGTCGTCACGTATTATCCGGATTCCAAGCGCGTCGAGATGATCGACCAGCAGGAAATCGTCGTCACGCCCAAGCGATAAAGGAGAGGCCGATGGATGCCCTGGAAGCCCTGCGCACCCGGCGCTCGTGCCGACGGTTCGCCGACCGCCCCGTCGGACGCGAACTCGTCGAGCAGGTGGTGGACGCCGGCCGACTGGCCGCCACCGCACGCAACGAGCAGCCGTGGGAGTTCGTCGTCGTGACCGACCCGGCCGTGCGGCGCGAGATCGCCGAGACGACCGATTACGGCGCCTTCATCGCCGACGCCCCCGTCTGCATCGCGGTCCTCGCCGGGGCGACGAAGTATTACCTCGAAGACAGCTCGGCCGCCACCCAGAACATGCTTGTGGCGGCCCACGCGCTAGGCCTCGGCGCCTGCTGGGTCGCCGGCGACAAGAAACCCTATGCCCCGCAGGTCGTCAAACGCCTGGGGGCCCCCGCGGAATTGCGCCTCGTGTCGCTTGTGGCCCTGGGCTGGCCGGAGGGCGACCTTCCGCACCCCGGCAAACGGTCGCTCGAAGACGTCCTGCATTGGGAGACCTATTGAGGGTGCGCCAGGATTTTCCGGCAAACGTTAGGTCTTTTCGAGCCGGGTGCGAAAGTTTGCGCCTTTCGAGCCGGCCGCGGCAGCGGCCGGTCACGTTCCCTACCGTGGCAC
>JBAUDW010000252.1:0-5086 GCA_049678285.1 Phycisphaerae bacterium | reverse complement strand
CCACCGCGCCTCCGCTTACCTGTCGAGGGGCGGAGTTGACAAAGTAGCATTAGGAACTGCCGCGGGTCTCGAAAGGGGACGCAGGCTACGAACCGTGCTGCACCTCGACGACCTCAGGCCGGTGACGCCGCGCAAAACGCCGCTCCTCGACGAGCGCCGCCAGAAACGCCAGCGCCCCCAGCACGGCGCTCGCCGCCACAGCCGTCCCCTCGGGCCCAAGGCGCGCGACCTGCTGCAAGCCGGCCCACTGGCTCCCCAGGACGAGGCCGGCCACCACCGCGGCCAGCGGCAGGCCGAACACCAGCGCGATGCTGCGCCACACGTTCGGCAGCGGGACTTCGAGGGTCACTTCGTCGCCGACAGCCAGGTCACGCGCCTCGACCCAGAGGAGGAGTTCGCCGCCGGTGGTCTGGCATGCGCGGCACTGTCGGCAGGCGGGCCCTGGCTGGCGCGCCAGGCGCACCGCGGCGCGGCCCTCCGACAAACGGACAACCGTTCCGCGTTCCCGCATCGGTGATTTGTCCTCCTCGAGCGGGCGGCAAGCGATCAGGATCGCTTCCGTCGCGCGCCCGGCAGCCGGAGCGACCGGATGCGCGTCACCTGCCTCGCCAGCACCCCTTGAGGGATCTTCGTGTGGAGCGGCACGAGGAGGACGGTTCCCAGTCGTCCGTCCGACGTGAGGATCAGATGGCGCGAGGTCGGGGTCTTGACGCCCGGCAGGCTGGTTTGATGGCCGGTGACGAGCAATTGCGCCCCGACGTGGTGGGCGAAATCGTCGGCCGATGGCTGGTCGTGGTTGCGTCCCCACACCAGTTCATACACCCCGTTGCCCCGCCGACCGTCCTCCTCCGTCAGCGGGCGGTTGAAGATGCTGTAATCGAAATCCTCCAGTGCCTCGCGTTCCGGCGTCGAATGCGTGATGAACAAGCCGTTGGGCGTCCGCACCGCCAGCGGGAGCGACGCCAGGAACCGCCGGTAGGCGTCGTAAACTTCCGTCCAGTGAGACCCGTAAACGTTCTGAATGCCCCGCCGGAACGTCTCGCCGGTGGCTTCCCCGCTCTTCGTGATGTCGGTGCCCAGCAGTTCCGCCAGGTCGTGGTTCGATAGGATCACCTGGACCCGCGCCCGGAAGAGGCACTTCAGCGACGCCACTTCCTCCAGCAGCCAGAAACTCTGGTCGCCGCCTTGCTCGTCCTTCGGGCCCCCGTGAATCAGTTCCTGGAACACGATGTACCGGTCGCGATGGCGGTGGAGCCGGGCCCACTGCAGCACCCGGTCCAGGTTCGTCCGGTCGCCGTGCAGGTCTCCCAGGATGACGACGTCGCCGTCGGCCGGCAGTTCGACCACGTTGCCTCGCCGCAGCGGATCCCGCTGGCTCAGGATCGCCGCCCGGTCCATCATGTCGGTCACTTCGCCGACACCCAGATATGTTTCATCCGGGTTGATGTCCCACTCGTCGCGGACCGCGTCCAATCGCCTCTCCTTCGTCTCCAAGCGCCGGGGACCCTATGGTTTCTCCGCCGCCGTCGGCCGCAGACACTCTGCCAGCATCGTCTGCCTCAACTCCCACAGAAACGTTCTCATCGGGAACAGCGTACCGGGGCATTCCGTGTTCTTCAACTCTCCATGCCCCACGACGCGTTCCAGCGGGATGTGATACCGGGCCGCCAGCGCGGCGACGAGCGCCTCGAGGCTGGCCATCTGCGCGGCCGTCGGCTGCTCCCGGTTGAAGTGGCCGACCAGGCAGATCCCGATCCCTTGCGCGTTGAACTCCGGGTGCCCCGCCACCCGGCAGTGGGCCCCGGCGCGCTGATTGGCCCATCGCGGCGTCGCGAGGATTTCGCCGTTGCGGGTTCCTGTCGCGCGGCCGTTGTTGATGACGAAGTGATAACCCGCGTCGTCGGTGTGTAGCGTCTCGCGGTGCCAGCGGTCGATCGCCTCCAGCGTCGCGGATCGTGTCGCCGAGTGGTGGATGACGAGGTACTTCCAATTCCGCACGGGCGCCAGGTCGTCCGTACGGATGAGCGACTCCCGCGTCGCCTCGGCCGACCGTTCGTTCGCTTCCCCATCGCTCTTGCCGGAGTCGGCGCTCCGCGTCGGCATGGCCGCCCAGCAGACCAGCCCGACCATCCCCATCGCCGCGATGAGCGTCAGCCAGACGGCCGCCATCCGGCCGAAGTTCATCGGCCTGGTTTCAGCGGGTTTTTCACGGCGCGGCACGTCGGTCATCGGACACCTCGCGTTCTCGGACAGGCCGCTCACGCGCCGGGCAGGCTCACGGATTATAACGCGCTCCAACTGTCCCGTCCAGAGTGCGATGGTTCGCGCCCGCGGCGGTTCGGCGGCAGGCACTGGACACTTGCGCGGGGATTGTCAATAATGTCGGCCGGCTGGGTTCGGCTTGCCCGCGAAGACGCGCCGAAAGGCGGCCTGAGAAGGTGTGCGGGGGATGTCCCGCAGAGAATGGGGTTTTTTCCGTTTCTCGCCCGTACTACTGTAGGGCAGGCCCGACTTCAGCCGACAATAGATGGGGACCATGCGGGCGCGATGGAAGGCGATTCTGGCGGTGGCGGTCGGCCTGGGCGCCTGGGGCGCCGCGGGCACGGACTCCCTTCGCGCCGGCGAACCCCTGCCGTCCCCCGAACTCCGCGAGACGGCCGCCTCGCGCGTCTGTCTCGTCACGGTCCGAAACAGCATGGGTCTGCCTCGCGGCTATGCCACGGGTTTTCTCATCGGCGACGGGCGTTTCGTCCTGACGGACCTGGCGACGCTCGTTCAGCCGGGCGTCGTCCGGGCTGAGGTCCGCTTCGAGGACGGGACAACCCGCACGGCTCGGCGGTTCGGGTTTGCGGACCCTGTCCTGGGCGTGGCAGCCATCGCGCTCGACGGCGACGAGCCGCTTCGGCCGGGCTTTGTCCTCGCGGCTGAGGAATCGCCCGTGGACGGTTCGGTCGCGGTCACCTCGGCCGGTTGGGAGTGGGGTGCGACGCTCAAACTGGTCAAGGGGCGCCTCGTCGCCGGCAAGAGCGGCTCGGACCTTGCGGCCGAGGCTGGCTGTGAGCCGCCTGCCGCCCAGCAGGCCTTCACGAGCGTCAACGGCGGCGGCGTCGTCGGCACGAGCGGATCGCCCGTTCTCGACGGCCAGGGAAACGCCGTCGGCATCTGGCTCGCCATCGCCGGCAAGGGCGGACCGATCGACGTGGTGGTGCCGGCCGCGGCTGTTCGCCGGGCGCTTCTGTCGGCCAAGCCGGAACTCAAGGACTTCGCCGACCTTCCGGCGCCCCTCTGGCCGGCGCGCGTTCGGCAGATGAAGGGCGAGACGCCCTCGCCGGCCGCGCTCGCCCAGACCGTCCGCAGCATCCGCATGCAGATCCTATGCAAGAAATGCAAGGGCACGGGCACGATCATCGTGACGCGCGTCGTCGGCCGGCACAAGGTTGGGGGGATGGTTTATCCGGTCCTCCGGCGCGATCGGAAGACGTGCCCCGACTGCGGCGGCGAAGGAACGGTCATGGACGATTCCGCCTACAAGGTGTTGACGCTTCTGGCGGACCAGGCCCTTCGCATCTCGCTCGATGCCGGCGTCGAAGAACGGGCGCGGGAGGCGGCTCGTGCGAACGTCGTCAACGTCCTCGAGGCCATGGGCAAGTTGACCGGCCGATCACGCCGCGCGTTCATCGACGCGGCCGCCAAGGGATTGGGCGGAGGCGCCGGCGACTCGCCGAGAGGCTTCGTCGCCTATGCCCAGGTCCTGGAAACCCTCAAGGGCCCGGACGGCGACTACGTGGTTTTCGCCCCATTTCACTCGGACCGGTTGCTCGCCGCCCGCCAGGACGGCTTGAGCGTGTCCTCCGGCGACGGGAAGGATCCGCCGGCCAAGCGGGGTTCCCCGGGTCTGAGTTATGGCCGTTGGGTCGTTCTGGCGGTTGTGGCTGAGGGGGCTTTCGACCTGGAGGGCAGGAAAGTTGTTTTCGTCCGCCCCGCCGCCTGGGTGCCCGGGCCGTTGCTGGGACCGCCCCCGTCGCGAGAGAGGCCTCCGGGCGAATCGCACCCGGGCAGGTCGCCACGCCGCGAGGGTGACGCCCCGGGCTTCTTCGGTCTCTGACGGTCTGCTCGGAAGAGCGAGTCCGAGCAGACACACAGGTTAGGCAAGTGACCATGGTCCATACGGACATTGGCCGGGCCAAGGTCCAGGCGCGCCGCAGCGTTTCGGTGGCGCTGGCGAATTTGACGCCCGGCCGGCGCCGGTCCGCCGGCTTGGCCGTCGCGCGGCGACTCGCCCGGCTGGAGGCCGTGCGGGGGGCGCGGACGCTGATGGCTTTTCTTTCGCTCCCGACGGAGATCGACACCTGGCCGATCATCCGCTGGGCCTGGACCGAAGGCAAACGCGTGGCCGTCCCGCGCGTCGAGCCGCCTCTCGCCGGATGCGAGAAGGACCTCGCCGGGCATGAGATCGTCCCGGTCGTCCTGGAGCCGGCCGACGTCGCCGGCCTGGCGGACCACCCGGCCGTCCGGCCCGGCGCGCTGGGGATCCTTGAGGTTCCGGACGCCCCGGCGATTCCGGCGGCCGAGATCGACCTGGTGCTCGCGCCGTGCCAGGCGCTCGACCGGGCCGGCAACCGCCTCGGCAAGGGCGGCGGGTTCTACGACCGGTTCCTCGCCCGGCCGGACTTGCGGGCCGCCGTCATCGCCGTCGCGTTTCAGGAACAGGTGCTCGACGCCGTGCCGGCGACGCCAAATGACCGCCGCGTCGCCATGATCGTCACCGATGCCGAGACGATTTCCATCAGCACCGGCGGCCCGGCGCGCCGCGCGAACCCGTGAACCGGATGGTTGTCTAACGAGTGACTACCCAGGCGGGCGTCCCCCGGGATGCCGCCTTGGCTGCCCGATAGAACGGAAGGAGCCGAAATACCATGACTACGCTGGGTCGCACTATTGTGACGGTTCTGGTGGTTGGAGTTCTGGTCGGGGCCACGGCGGTGGCGGCCCATTTCCTCTGGCCGAGGGCGCCCGAGCAGACGAAGCCCGTCGTCATCGAGACGCCTGTCGGCGGCCCGCCCACGCCGGCGCCTGCACCATCGCC
>JBAUDW010000251.1:0-20415 GCA_049678285.1 Phycisphaerae bacterium | reverse complement strand
GCGGTCGGCCAGGCGATGGCGCGGAACCCCGTGCCGCTCGCGGTGCCCTGCCATCGCGTGGTGGCGGCGGGCGGACTGGGCGGGTTCGGCGGCGGAGCGGCGCTCAAGCGTCGGCTCCTGGCGCTCGAAGGCGCGAGGGGACTCTCCCGTGCCGGCTCGTAGGCCTTCCCCGTTCCGCACTGGCGGTCCCGCCTTCGCCGATGCGCTTCGGCGTGGCAAGCAAGCCTGCCCTGAGCGCAGTCGAATGGGCCACCAGCCGGCCACGGCACGAGCCGTAGCCGTGCCTGGGTGGCACCCGTCGCGAAGGGGAAATGCCGAGTGAGAAACGCGGAATGGCAGCAGGGAGGCAGGCCCAAAAAGGAAGGCCCGGACGAAAAGTCCGGGCTCTCCTTCATCCGTATCGGCCTCCGCCTGTGCCGTAAGGGGGAGTTGGAATCAACCCACTTTTAAGATGGGTGCCGCTCGGCGGTTTTCGACTTCCCGGCAAGCGGGCGTGTCGGCCACCGCCAGAAAGGGCTCCCTAAGCGAGTTTCATCGGTTGTTCCAAATTGCCCCTAAACACGAACACCGCAGAGCACCGAACGGTTCCTTCTCTACTATCATGCTACACCCTGGGTATCGGCGTGCCAAGGGGAAAACTTGACGAAGACCTCCGCATCCCGAAGGCCGCGGCCGGAGGACGGATGAATCGCGCTTGCACGGACCGAAGGGCGGGCGTAGCATGGCATTCAAGGACACAGAGGGCGGGCATGGCTGAGGGGGATTTTCGATGATGACGTTGCCGTCGAGGTCGGAAGGGCCGTCAAGGGGCGCTCGAGTAGGCGCGATCGTGCTCGCGCTCCTCGGGGCGATTACGTCGGCGGGGGCGACGGCGCCGAAGGAGGGGGCCCCTCCCCCGGCGGGGGACAACCTGGCGCCGATCCTCCTGGAGACGGACGAGGCGGATCCGCTGCGAAAGGCGCCCAAGGAGGCCCCGCCGGCGAAGGCCGAGCGGCCGCCAAAGCCGATCCGCGTGGATGAGGAGGCGCGGTCGGTCCGGTTGCCGGTGCGGTTCAGCCAGGCGAGCGGGGCGGTCGAGTGGTTCCTGTCGTCGGGCGAGAAACACCAGCGAATGTCGGTCTTCGTGACGGACCACCCGGCGAAGGCAGTGGCGGCGTCGCTTGCGAAGGCGGGCCTCCCGGCCGGGACGGCGCCGCTCCTGGTGGGTGAGGATCGCGTCCGGCCACCGAAGGGCACGCCCGTGGACATCAACGTGGTCGTGACGCGCGCCGACGGGACCGAGATCCGGTACCCGGCGAGCCTCTTCATCGCGACAAGTTCCGTGGGCGAGCCGGCGGCGGACGGGCAATGGGTGTACGTCGGGCCGCCGATCGCACGCGAGGGCGAGGCCGAGATCCTCGTGACCGCCCTTTCGGGGAGCCTCGTGACGACAAACCTCCGGGACTCCAGCGCCCTCGTCTACTGGGTGCCGGAAAAGACGGAAGGGTTCGTACGGACGTTCTACGTGTCGGGCATGCCGCTGCCGGCCGAAGGGTTTTCGTGCGAACTGGAGATCCGTCCGGCCGAGGAGAAGCCGGCGGGTGCGGGAGGCGGGATGTAGGAAAATTGCGGCAGCGACCGAGGGGTAGAAAGCCGCTGCCGCTTCGAAAGACGGCGGTTAGCCGCCCTTCTTTTTTCTCTGGTTTACCCAACTTATCTCACGCAGCCGGTGAGATACGGACGTTTGCCCTTTCGAACCGAAACCGCTCGCTCAAGAGAATGGATACCCGACATCGCTCCGCGCTAATTGTATATGGCCGCGCCAGGGCCGGTTGTCAAGCAGAAACTAAGGATTGTTCGTTTTGCTGACCTCCCGGGTCGTTACTTGGGCCGGGCGAGATTCCAGGGCTCGTCCGGGGCCATTCGGCCGGCCCTGGCGGCCTCGATCCGCTCCCGGAGAACCTGGGCGGGGCCGTCCTGGGGATCGGCGGCCAGGACCTCGCCGACGGCCGCACCCGCCGCAGAAAAGTCGCCGGCCCCAAGGGCGTCCACGGCCCGGCCGAAGGCGCCGGCAACCGCCTTCACCTCGGGCGAAGCAGGCTCGATGGCGAGCGGCTCGTAAAGCACAATGGGCTCGGACTTTCCGCGAATCCGCGCCCGGCCGAACCGCCGGAACAGGACCGCCTCGCCGCACGCTTGCCGCGTCGCCTCGGGGACGAGGATGCGGCTACCGAGCCAGCGGTTGGCCTCTTCCAGTCGCCCGCCGACGTTCACCGTGTCGCCCATGGCGGTGTAGTCGAATCGCTGCTCCGAGCCGAAGTTGCCGACGATGGCCGGACCGCTCGAGAGGCCGACGCGCATGGCCAGGCGCCGGCCTTCGGGCAGAAGGCCGAGGTCCACAAGTTCGCGGTTGACGCGCGGGAGGGCGGCGTGCATGGCGAGGGCGGCGCGGACGGCCCGGAGGGCGTGGTCCTCGGCCCGCACGGGGGCCCCGAACAGGGCGAGGATCCCATCGCCCTCGTACTTGTCGAGTTTGGCTCCCTCGGCCAGGATGATATCGGTCATGGCCGTCAGGTACCGGTTCAGGAGGGCGACCAAGCGCTCCGGTTCCAGTTGCTCCGAGAGGGACGTGAAGCCGGCGACGTCGCTGAAGAGGAAGGTGATTTCGCGCCGCTCGCCGCCGAGCCGCAGGCTCTCGGGGTCGCGCTGGATCTCTTCGAGCAGTTCCGCCGAGAGATATTGCTGGAAGGCCCGGGCGATCCACCGTCGGCTGCTGGCCTCGGTCAACTGGCGGTAAGCCGAGACGCCGGCGAAGGCGACCAGACCCGTCAGCACGGGCCCCGCCAGCGGCAGAAGGAGCGCCGCCGACGCCGAAACCGACCACGCGATGGCCGCCACAAGACCCGAGAGGGCAACGGTGGCGGCAATGCCCCAGCCCGTCGGCAACCGCGCCGTGGCCGCCGCCACGACCCAGGCAAAGAGGACGGCGATGAGCCACTCGGACCACACCGACAGACGCTTGAACGCGACGCCCGACAGGATCGTCTGCATCGCCGCCGGATACACCGTGACGCCGGGCTGGATCCGGCTGATGGGGGTCCTGTGCTGGTCGGAAACGGCGGTGGCGTTGAGGCCGACGACGCACAGGCGTCCCTCGACGTGGGGCCGGAGCCGCGTGGCGGCTCGCTCGACGCCGGCCGCCAGTTCCTTCTCCTGGTCGTCATACGCGGCGAGGAACGGCCGAAACGACGCGGCCGCCTTCGCCCGGCGGGTTTCGAGGTCGTCGGTTTCGCCTTCGACAGCCTTCCCCCGGTAGTCGAGCAAAGCCGTGGTCGGGTCCGCCGCGCCGGGAAATAGGGCGCGCAGTTCCTCGAGGACGCGGTCGAGGCGCCGGCGGTGGGCTTCCAGTTCCCGGCGGGCATGGACCAGATCGAGGACCGGCCCCGCGGCGATGCGGTGCATGGCGCTCAAGGACGAGGGCCACCGCAGATTCAGTCGCGCCTGGGCATCCACGGGCACGCTGACCCGTTCGGCGCCATCGGCGGACGAAATAACGAGACGGCCCCCATCCAGACGGACGCAATAATCGGGACCGAATCGCCACTGGCCCGCCATCTCGAGCGCGAGGTGCGGAAACACGCAGTCTCCCGCGCGGACCATCAGCGGCACCCGCCGAAGGCTGCCGTCCACGTCTTTCACGACGCTCGTATAGCCGGACCCCGCGCACACCTCGGCCAAGCCGGGAAGCATCGGGTTCAGGCCCTCCGCCGCCACAAGTCCCGGCGCCTCGTCGGGCGAGAGGTCCAGCGCGTGGCACTCGAGAAACGGCGGAACCTGGACCTCGGCCGCCGGCGGCACCGGGGCCGATTCGCCGCCTTCGGCGCGGCCGGCGATGTAGAGGCTGAAGGGCACGAGGACGTTGCCGGCGGCAACGACGCTGGTGCGGAGCGTCTCGTTCGGATCAAAGAGGATGTAGGGTTCCTGGCCGCCGTCGGCGGTCGGTCGCCAGGCGACGCACGCTTCTTCCGCCGTAAAGTACTCGATGTCCAGGACCACGAGGCGCGGGCGGAGAGAAACGAGGGCGTCGAGAAGCGCGGCCTGCTGCGGTCGAGGCCAGGGCCACCGGCCGCCCCGGGCAAGGGCTACGTCGTCGATCTCGATCGTCGTGACGGGGGCGGTCCCCGTCTCGGCGGGGAGGGAACAGGCGGCCCGCAACATGTCCGAGACGGCAAGTTCGAGACCGCGGCCGGCGGGCACGACGCCGACGAACGTGGCCGCGAGGGCGCCGAGAACAAGGGCAATCAGAGAAGCGAGCCAGAGGCGAGCGCGGCGAAAGGTCTTGGGATTAGAACGGGCAGGCTGGGCCAAGGATTTCCCCACCGGGCTCGCCCTTCAGGGATCCGTGTTCGCCGACGAACGCCACCTCTCCGGCCCGGCCGGACCTCGACCCGTCAGTTGCTGACCGGTCAACCCGGCGTCACTACCCCGGCCCCTCGTAGCCGTTGCCGCCGTTCCCGCCGCCATTACCGCCGCCACCGCCATTGGACGGGGGAGGCGGCGGGGGCGGCGGCAGAAAGCCCGACTGTCCCGACTGACCGCCGAGGTTAAGCGGGCCGGTGGGACCACCGAGACCGGGCGGGAACGGGAATCCCGCGCCGCCCTGGAAAGCGGCAAACAGTTCGCTCAGTTCGAAACCGAACTGGTCGGCGACGTTCGGCAAAAGGCCGGCGGCCTGGAAAAAGATCGGATTCATAAACTGGTTGCTTCCGTTCTGCCCGGGACCGAGGAGCGAGAACTGGCCGAGACCGTTCTGCGCCCCGAGCGCCCCCTGGTCCGTCAGGCCGAAGTGGCTCTGCGTGTCCTGGAAATTACCGGCGAGGACGCGGAACGTCCCCTGCACCGAGAGCGTGGCCGAGGGGGTGACGATCGAGAAATCGCTCTCGATGTTCTCCTTTTCGACGATCGATTGGGTGTTCCCCTGCTTGAGGTAGAGGCGGGTGCGGATGGCGCCTCCCTCGCGCTTGAGTTCACCGAGGCGGACGACGGAAAGCGCCTCGACCTGCACGAGGCTGTCCACCATGTCGAGGACACAGCGGGCGCGGAAGCCGGTCCGCAGGTCCGCCCCTTCGGCCAACTGGTGGCCGACCTGGACGGGAACCCAGGGCTGGCCGACGGCCGGACGCGTCTCGACGGTTCCCTCGACGATCTTCGCGGTGACGGGAACCTTCTCGGGGGCCGGCGCGGCCGCAGGCGCGGCAGGATCCGCGGGAGCCGGGGCGGGTTCGGCAACCGGCGCCTCAGCCCGCGCCGCACTCTCGGCCACAAGGACGGCACAGAGAACCAGGAAAGCCATCCCTGCACAAGTCTTCCGTGGCATCATTTCTGTTCCTCCGCAGCGCCGCTGGGCCGGCCTTCGATGATCGGCACCTCTTTGCCGGCCTGGGCCAGACGAAAGCGGTCGGCCCGGTCGATGACGCCGACCAGTTCGCCCCCCGTGACGTGGGCGTATTCGGCTCCGCGCACCATGAGTTCCAGGTACGCGCACTCCCTAAGGGCAAGGCGCGGCACGGGCCCAAAGAGCCGCATCCAGAGGCCGCCCTTGATGCCGAGCGATCGGCAAACGAGACTCGCCAGATGGCCCTTGTCGAGGGAGTCGCCGGGCTGGGCTTTCTCGAGCCAGCCGGTGAGCATGCCTTTGCCTCGCAGGTAGCCGCGAGCGGCTTCGAAGTCGGCGCCTGTTTCAGCGCCTTCGCTGACGAAGATCGCGAGGGCGCGGGCGGCATCGGCGGCCGTGGCGACGTCCTTATAGCCGAGTTCGCTGAAGAACTGGGCGTCGGTGCCCGCTTGGCCGGGGGCCTCGGCGGCCCAGGCCGCACCAGCCGTCAGCAGACCCGCCGCGGCCATCACCAGGAATCGCGTGCCCATAGCGCCGTCCCTTTCCCGCCGGAGATACAAGCAGGGGTATTATAAACCGTAGCCGGCGCAGACGCAAGCAACTGTTGAAGGCGAAGGGCGCCGAAAGGGTCCGCTGCCTCTCAGGCCTTTTGCCGCGGTCGGGCCGATGCTATAATGTCGCCATGACCGCCAAGACGCCCCGAATCCGAAACAAGAAGGCCCGGTTCAACTACTTCGTGGACGAGACGATCGAGACGGGCCTCGTCCTCGAAGGGTCGGAAGTGAAGGCCCTGAGGGAGGGCAAGGGCAGCATCGACGAGGCGTTCGCCCGCGTCCGCGACGGCGAGGTCTGGCTCTACAACATGCACATCGGGCCGTACACCCAGGCGCACCAGTTCGGACACGACGTTCGGCGAGCGAGGAAACTCCTGCTGAAGAAGCGCGAGATCGTACGATTCCTCGGCAAGGCCGTCGAGAAGGGAATGACGCTCATTCCGCTCACGGTGTACTTCAAGCGCGGATGGGCGAAGGTGGAACTGGCGGTCGCCCGGGGCAAACGCGAGTTCGACAAGCGCGAAACCATCAAACGCCGAGAAAGCCAGCGCGACATCGCCCGAGAACTGGCCCGACGCCATCGGCGACGGTGATCGGCGACCGCCTCAAGTCGCCGCCCGAAATCAGCCGATGATTCCAGGGCCATGAGCACAATAACCATGCCCGAAACCGACGTGACGACGCCGCGGACCCCTCTCGAAACGCCCTTCGTGTCGGTCGCCCTTCCGATCGGCCTGGACCGCACGTTCACGTACGGCGTGCCGGAGCGGCTCCGAGGCCGGGTGTACGCGGGCCAGCGAGTGCGCGTGTCCTTCGGTCGGCGGAATCGGAAACTGGCCGGCTGGGTCGTCGCGGGCCTGGATAAGACGGACCTGGCGGCGGTCAAGGAGGTCCTGGAAGCGGTGGATGCCGAGCCGCTTCTCTCCCAGGACCTCGTGGACCTCGCCTTCTGGATGAGCCGCTACTATGTGACGCCGATCGGGCAGGTGTTCGAGGCGATCCTCCCCGCGGCTGTGAAGCGGGGTGCCGGGTTCAAGACCGTCCAACTCGTCGTGCGGACCGAGAAGGCGGAATCGGAGGCGGACCACATCCTGTCGAAACAGCGCCGGGTGCTCGACCGCCTGGCCGAGGCGGGCGGACCCCTGGCGCCCCGGGAACTGGCGCGCCACGCCGGCTGCACCGTCGCCGTCATCAAGACGCTCGAAGAGAAAGGCTTTGTGCGGATCGAGACGCGCGAGGTGGACAAACTGGCGCGGGAACTCTTCATTCCGCTCGAGGAACCCAAAGCCGTCCACCTGACGAGCGAGCAGCAACTGGCGCTCCAGCGGATCAAGAACCAGATTGTGGCGGACGCATTCGGCGTCATCGTGCTCGCCGGCGTCACGGGCTCGGGCAAGACGGAAGTCTATCTAAGGGCAATCGCGGAGGTTGTCGCGGGCGGGCGGCAGGCGATCGTCCTGGTGCCCGAGATCGCCCTGACGCCGCAGACCATCCGCCGATTCCGCGAGCGGTTCATCCAGGTGGCCGTCCTCCACTCGCACCTGACGGACGCCGAACGCCACCGCCAGTGGCGCGACATCGCCGAGGGCCGGGCCGACATCGTCATCGGCGCACGAAGCGCCGTCTTCGCGCCGGTCCGCGACCTGGGCCTCATCGTCATCGACGAGGAACATGAGAACTCGTTCAAGCAGGAGACGGCCCCGCGATACCATGCGCGCGACGTGGCCGTCATGCGGGCCAACCTGGTGGGCGTGCCGGTCATCCTGGGAAGCGCGACGCCGAGCCTCGAATCCTACCAGAATTGCCGGACACTGGACCATTACCAGGAAGCGCGGCTGACGCAGCGGATCGGCGGCCGGCCCATGCCGCCCGTCTCCATCGTGGACATGCGGAAGGAGGCGGCCGAGCGCAAGGGGCATCACATCCTCTCGCGGCCGCTGGAGTCGGCCATCGCCGAGGCCCGCCGAAAGGGCGAGCAGACCATCCTCTTCCTCAACCGGCGCGGGTGGGCGACCCACCTGTTCTGCGTGCGCTGCGGTTGGGTGCTGCGGTGCTCCGACTGCGACGTCGGCATGACCTACCACGCGAAACCGGGCGTCGCACAGTGCCACTGGTGCGGCAAGACGGAGAAGCCGCCCCAGCGGTGCCCGGCCTGCTCGGCCGAGAGCGTCAATTACTGGGGCATGGGGACGCAGCGCGTCGAAGAGGAAGTCCTGAAAAAGTTCCCGGAGATCCGCCTCGGGCGGATGGACGCCGACGCCATGCGGAAGCGCGGCGGGCACGAGAGCATCCTGACGGCCTTCCGCGAAGGCGAGATCGACGTCCTCCTCGGCACGCAGATGGTCGCCAAGGGCCTGGACTTCCCGAACGTGACGGTCGTGGGCGTCATCAACGCGGACACGGCGCTCAGCCTGCCGGACTTCCGCGCGAACGAGCGGACGTTTCAACTGGTGATGCAGGTCGCCGGCCGCGCGGGCCGCGGACCCAAGGGCGGCCAGGTCTTCGTCCAGACCTTCCAGCCGGAACATCTCGCGATCCAGTTGGCGGCGAAGCACGATTACGAATCGTTCGCGCGGGACGAACTGGAGTCGCGCCGATCGCGCACGTACCCGCCGTTCGGACGCCTGGCGCGGATCATCGTCCGCTCCAAGAGCCGCTCCAAAGCCGCCGACGGCATCAAGCGAATCGCGGAGATCCTGGCCGAACCCGCCCGCATCGCGGGCGTCGGAATCCTGGGCCCGCAACCCTGCCCCATCTCGAAACTCAGCCGCTACTGGCGTTATCACATCCTTCTGAAGGCCCGCACCGCGAAGGCCCTCCTGCATCTCTGGGACGGCGTGCGCGAGAGCCTCGCGGCCCCGCCGGGAACCCAACTGGCCGTCGACGTGGACCCGCAATCGACGCTGTAATTTGCGCGGAAAAGGTGTCAGGTACTTTTTTGCGACCAGGTATTTTCTGCGACGTTGCAATGACGGGCGAGAATGCAGGCAAAAAAGTACCTGACACCTTTTCCCACGACCGTCGCGTCATCGCGCGCCATAGATGGGCTCCGCCCGCGAAAGGATGGCCTCGCGCCGGATGCGGTTTCGGCTGCGCTCCACGGCCCGCCGGCTCACCAAGTCCACCGGGCGCCCCAGAATGGCCGACAGTTCTTCCTGCATGGCCACGTGATCCAAGAGGCCCACGTCGGCATCGGGGACGAAACGGACCAGCACGTCCACGTCGCTCTCAGCCTGGAAGTCCGGCCTCAACACGGACCCAAACAGGGAGAGTTCGGCGATCTTCCACTTGCGGCAGAACTGGGCCACGCGGTCTCGATCCACACGAATCGCAGGAGCCACGACGCCTCCTCCTCCTCGCTGGCAACATTACGTCAACCGTGCCTTGGCGGCAACTGTTTTCTCCCACCAGCGAAGCCGCACCGCAAGACTCCCGCCAAAACGTTTGCCCGTCCTCGTGGAACGGTTACACTGGCTGTACCCCATAGCCGCGGCTTCGTTCAAGGAGAGCCTTTGGCCGGCACGGACTTCGACGTCATCATCGTGGGGGCGGGGGCCACCGGGGGTGCGGCCGCCATGCGATTGCCCGCCGGCGCGCGGGCGCTCCTTGTGGACCGCGGCGATCCATCCGACGGGCGGTGCTGCGGCGGCCTGCTCGCGCCGGACGCCCAGCGGGCCCTCGCGCGCCTCGGGCTCGACCTGCCGGAAATCGTGCGGGTGCAGCCCGCCCCGCAAGTGGTACATGTTCGGGACCTCGACTCGGGGCTCGAGCAGACTTACCGCCGGCGCTACTGGAACGTGGACCGTGCGAAACTGGACGCCTGGCTGCTCGAAGAAGCGCGCCGGCGGGTCGAGTTCCTGCCGCACGCTCGATTCGCCGGGCTGGAACGCGAACCCGGCCGCGTCGTGGTCCACGTGGCGCGCGACGGCAAGACGGAGAGCCTCTCGTCGCGGCTTCTGATCGGCGCCGACGGCGCGCACTCGGCCGTGCGGCACACGGTGTTCCCGGAGCGGCCCGGGCCGCGGACGGCGCTGGCCATCCAGGTGAGCCTGGCGGCCGGTAAAAACCTCGACGCGCACGAGGTCTTCTTTTCGAGCCGCCATACGGACTTCTACGCGTGGGCCATTCCAAAACCGGGGGCCGTCCTTGTCGGAAGCGCGTTCGGCAATCCGCAAGGCGCCCGCCGGCGCTTCGAAGACCTGCTGGCCCGGGTGCGCGAATCGCTGGCCCTCGGGGGCGAAATCCTCGAGCGGTCGGCGCGGTTGCTCGGCCGACCGCGCGAGCGGGCGGAACTCTTCGGCGGCGCGGGGCCGGTCCTGCTGGCGGGCGAGGCGGCAGGTCTCGTGAGCCCCTCCAGCGGCGAGGGAATTTCGTTTGCCCTCGAGAGCGGCGCAGCCGCGGGAGAAGCGGTCGGAGGAAATCAGCCGGCGAGGAACTACGAGAGGGTGTTCCGTCGCCTCGCGCGCCGCGTCCGGCGGAAGTTCCTCAAGGCGCGCGTCATCTTTTCTCCGCGATGCCGGCGCGTCGTCCTTCGCCTGCCGTGGTGTCCTTGACAGGGCGGGCGAGATAGCCCTTGCAAGCCACTTCACGGTCTGCTAATGAATGCCGACGGGTCGGGTAACTCGCAGGAAAAACGCGAAAGGATTCGCCCCGGATGCAAACGAAGAGCGACAGGCTGAAGGCCCTGCCCCCTTACCTTTTTGCCGAGATCGACCGCAAGAAGAAAGCGGCGATCGCGGCCGGGCGGCCCGTCATCAACCTGGGGATCGGCGACCCCGACACCCCGACGCCGAAGTTCATCATCGAGGCCATGCAAAGGGCCGTCGAGGACCCGGCGACGCACCAATACGCCCTCGACCGGGGCGACGCGCATTTCCGCGAAACCATCGCACGATGGTTCCAGAAACGGTTCGGCGTGCGGCTCGACCCGGCCACGGAGATTCTGCCGGCCCAGGGCTCGAAAGAGACGCTCTCGCACCTCCCGCTGGCGATCATGGACCCCGGCGACGTCGGCCTCTCGCCGGACCCGGGATACCCCGTCTATAACTCCAGCATCCAGTTCGCGGGCGGCGAAGTCGTGCGGTTCCCCATCACGGCCGAGCGCCACTACCTGCCGGACCTGGCGGCGCTGGACCCGAAGACGCTCGCGCGCGCGAAACTCATTTACCTGAACTATCCGAACAATCCGACGGCCGCGGCGGCGCCGCTCTCCTTTTACGAGGAGGTCGTCGCCTGGGCGCGGAAGCATAATATACTGGTGGCGCAGGATGCGGCTTACAGCGAAGTGTATTTCGAGGAACCGCCCGCCAGCATCTTTCAGGTCCGCGGTGCGAAGGACGTCGCGCTCGAGTTTCACTCCTGCTCCAAAACGTTCAGCATGACGGGGTGGCGCGTCGGCTGGGTCGCGGGCAACGCCGAGGCCATCGCAAGCCTCGTCCAGATCAAGAGCAACATGGACAACGGCGTATTCGGCGCGACCCAGCGGGCCGGGGCGGCCGCGCTCGAAGGCTACGACCGCCCGGAAATCCACGCCCTGCGGGCGATGTACCGCCGGCGGCGCGATGTCCTCGTCCGGGCGCTCGAGGCCGCGGGCCTGAAGGTCAACCGGCCCGAGGCGACTTTCTACGTCTGGGCCGCGTGCCCGAAAGGCCTGGACTCGACGACGTTCGCCGCGAGGCTGCTGGAGGAAGCGGACATCGTGGCGACGCCGGGCATCGGCTACGGCCCGCACGGCGAAGGGTACGTGCGATTCGCCCTCTGCGTCGACGAAACGAAACTCGCCGAGGCTGCCGAACGCATCAAACGCCTCCCACTCTGAGACTCCGAGCATCGGCCATGACGACCGTGTACCTGGGCCTGGGCTCCAACCTGGGCGACCGGCGACGGAACCTCGAAGCCGCGCTCGAGGCGCTTCGCGCCCATCCGCAAATCGCCGTCTCGGCCGTCAGTTCCTTCCTCGAGACCGACCCGGTGGGCGGCCCGCCGGGCCAGGGCAAGTTTCTGAACGCGGCCGCGAAGATCGAAACCGACCTTTCGCCCGAAGCGCTCCTGGAGGAACTGAAGCGCGTCGAACGCGCGCTCGGCCGCCGCGAAGGTCCGCGATGGGGTCCGCGAGAGATTGACCTCGACATTCTCCTCTATGGCGATGCCGTCCTCGAGACGCCCGACCTGATGATCCCGCACCCGCGCCTGCGCGAGCGGCGGTTCGTCCTGGAGCCGCTCGCCGAGATCGCCCCCGCCGCCCGCGACCCCGTGACCGGCCGAACCGTCCGGGAACTGCTCGCGCTTCTGGATCGGACCTGACCGGCGTGCACCGCCTGCCGCTCAGCCGACGGGCTTCGGCGCTGCGGGGCGCGCGGGCGGGTCCGAGGGCGCCGCATGGACCTTCTGCCGGTCGTCCAGGTATCCGTGGGTCTTGCAGGCCTTGACGATCTCGCGGGCGATGGGCCCAGCGATTTCGCCGCCGTGGCCTCCGTGTTCGACGATGACCGAGAAAGCAATTCGCGGGTTCTCCGCAGGGGCGAAGCCGATGAACCAGGCGTGGTCCGCGCCGCGGCCGGCCTGGGCCGTGCCGGTCTTGCCGGCAATGCGGATGTCCGGGAGATTCGCGCGGCCGTAGCCGGTGCCTCCCTCTTCGTTGACAACCGCATCGAAGGCGTCGCGGATAACAGCCATGTACTTGGGATTCAGGTTCAAGCCCGGGCGTGCAGCGTCGGCGGGGGGGGCCAGTTCCCGGACCAGGCGAAGCGGGGGCATCCGGCCATCGCCGGCGACGAGGCCGTAAACCTGCGCGACCTGGAGGGGCGTCACGAGCAGTTCCCCCTGGCCGACGGCGAGATTCCGCACGTCGCCGACTTTGACGGATCCGCTCGCCTCTCCCGGCAGACCGATTCCGGTGGGATGGCCGAGACCCATCCGCTCGGCCCACCGGATGAGCCGGTCGCGTGCCAGCGCGAGGTCTCTGCCGCCCCCCGCCTGTCGGCCGAGAAGCATTCCCACCTGATAGAAGAAGACGTTGCAGGACTTCTTGATGGCGGTTCTCAGTTCGATCGCGCCGTGGCCGCTCGGATAGATGTGGCAGCGGAAGCGTTCGGGGTGATCGCGGTCGAGGATCCCCTCGCACGTGAGGATGGTCCGAGGCGTAAGGACGCCTTCGTGCAGTGCGGCGGTGGAGGTGACGGCCTTGAAGACGGACCCCAGGGGGTACTGGCCCGCCACCGCCCGGTTAAGGAGCGGCCGGGCGGGGTCGCGCAGGAGATCCGGGTAGTCCGCCTCGACGAGCCGGACGTCGTACCGCGGCGCGGTTGCGAGGACCAGACAATCGCCGGTGCGGCAGTCGAGGACGACGGCGGCGCCGACGACGCGACGGCGTGGCGCGTCGGGCGGCCCGCGGTCGAGAATCGCTTCAACGTCGGCCTGAAGGGCGATGTCGAGCGTGAGGTGGACGTCGCCGCCGGGCACAGCCGGGATGTCTTCCAGGAAGTTCCCGTCGATGCCCTTGCGATAGACGCCGCGCGACCCGCGCAAAATGTTTTCGGCAAGGGCTTCGACGCCGTTGCGACCGACCTCATCGCCGGGCCAGTAGCGATTCAGATGTCCGGGCGGATAGTCGGCATTGACAGCGCCGTCCAGTTCCTCCCGGGTAACCTCGCCGAGCCAGCCGACGACATGCGGCGCGACGGCGCCGTAGGGATACTCGCGTTTCGAGGTCGGCACGAGAACGAGCCCGGGGAACTGGTCGGGCTTCGAACCGATGACCCCGACCGCATTGAGGTCCACGTCGTGGACGATCGGATGGGGAATGCTGGTGCGCGAGCCGTAGGTTTCTTCGCGGACGGGGATGCGGCGTCCGTGGCGTTCGGCAACGATCTCGCGGATGACCTGGACGCGCTGGCGGATGATGTCGGCGCGCCGGGCAAGTTCCTCGGGGGGAATGCCGGTCAGGCGCGCCAGTTCCTGCCACATGCGCTGGACGCGAAGGCGGACGTCGGCCTTGGCGACGCCCAGCCGACGGGCCATATCGGCGACGAACTCATCGCTCAGTTCAACGAACGGGAAATAGATGGCCACGTCGAAGGCGCCGGTGTCCTGGGCCAGGGGAATGCCGTTGCGGTCGTAGATCGTGCCGCGAATCGTCGGGTGAAAGCCCGGGGGCCGTTTGAGCCGTTCGGCCGCCTCCTGGCGGTAGCGCGTCTCCTGGAAGACCTGGAGGCGCAAGAGGAAGACGAGCAGAACCGTAGCGCCGATGGTGAGAACGGCGAGAACGGATTTCAGACGTATCGCATACATGGGGCAAGACCCGCGGGCCGAGGCGCCGACCGGCGCATCCTATGCCACGAGGGGAGCAAAATCAAGGCGGGCCTTCCCGGACGGAGAGAATGGACGGGGGGCGGACGGCCACTTACTCCGGCGCGCCGACGGGGAGACGCAGAGGCCCCTGGAGCATCGCGAAGAGCCAGAAAAGGTACGGCGCGAGAAACGCCGAATAGAGGGCATCGAGGGCGGCCTGCTCGGCGGATGGCCCTATCCAGAGCGGGGCCGCCTCGAAGTACCGCGTGGCGATGTACCAGACCCAATGGACCAGAAAGACGGCACCGAGACAGAGGAGAAACTGGGCCAGGACGCGGGTCCCGAAGAAACCCTTGCGAAGGAGACTGATGAGGTAAAGGACGAGGCAAAACAGGAGGGCGCCGACACCGAGCCGGCCCGCCACGCTCACCAGGTCCGACGCCAGTCCGAAACACCAGCCGACGACAAAGACCTCGTGGGATTCCAGGTGCAGGGCCAGAAACAGGCCCAGAACAAGGAGCAGGTCGGGCCGAATCCACTGGCCGTCAATCCGGATCGCCAGCAGGCCCGGGCGGAAGAAAAGCGCCTCCAGGACGATGCAAACGTAGGCCAGAATGGCGATGACGACCCAGCGCACCGGTGACTCCGAACTGGGATATGCCCGGGCCGACGCGCAGCCGGGCAAGAAAACCTATGTCCCCCGCCGTGCTCGCCTACGGATTCGGGGGGTCCGCCGGAGCCAGGACGAAGACCTCGAAGGCCTCGCTTGGGGCGACGCGCGGCCCAATCTGGATGTCGTAAAACGGCGCGGCCGGCTTCAGTTCACACCGCACAATGCGTCCGACGATCAGGTACGCCGGCAGAGGCGACTCCGGCGACGGGTTGGTCACGACGAAATCGCCGACGGCCACGTCGGCCGTACGCGGAATGCCTATCAGGCACACGGCCATCCCATCCTCCGTGCCGTTGGCCAAGCCTGTCGGCCCGGCGCGCCACTTCTCGTCGCGGCGCATCACCACCTGGACCATCAGGCGAGTCTGCGGGTCGGTGATGAGCCGCACCGTGCTTGTCAGGGGTCCGACCTCGTCGACGATACCGACGAGCCCGGCAGCGGTAAGGACCACCTCGCCGCGCTCCAGGCCCAGCGCCGCGCCCCGGTCGAGCCCACGGGCGATGACCGCGCTGCCCTTGCGGACGCCGCTTCCGGTTCCTTCGGCCAGGCGGGCGCCGGCGCGACCGCCGACCACCTCCGGCGCGATCAGACGGGCTGGAATCAGTCGGCACGGCAAGCCGTCCAGCCCCTGACGGATCTGCGAAAGGTCTTTCAGTCGCCGCTCGTATTCCCCCAGACGGGCCCCCGCCTGGGCGAGGACATCCTGGAGAGCCTCGATCCGGGCCACCAAGGCCGCCATGTCTTCCTCGACCGTGGGGCCTCCTCGACGACCCGGCTCGCGGATCTGTTGCACCAGGTCCAACACCCAGCCTTCCGTCAGGTCCTGGAAGGGCGAAAAGACCGGTGCGGCCCAGAGGCGGACGCGGCCGGTGACGGAGGCGGGGAGAAAAAGCAGCGCACCGGCGGCGACGACGAGCGAGGCCATGACGATCCGACGGCGCGTCTCGCGCGCCATCGGAAGGCGGCTCGGTCTGCGAGGTCTGCGTGCCATGGCCCGTCTGGCTCCGTCAACCGGTGCGGCGCACACCGCGGCCCGGGAAACCTAAAGGGGTCCGGCCCCCGTCCCCGGGCCGTTACAGTTCCTCGTCGCTGGTTTCGATGGCGCTGGTGGCACGCCATCGTTTCAGGTGGTCCAGGAAAATGCCGGTCCCGCGGGCGACGACGGTTATGGGATCGTCGGCCACGCGGACCTTGAGCCCCGTGGCCTGGGACATGACGACGTCGAGCCCCCTCAGAAGCGCCCCGCCGCCGCACAGGCAAATGCCATTGTGGACAAGGTCGGCGGAGAGTTCCGGCTCGGTGCGTTCGAGGGTCCGCTTGATGGTTTCGATCATGTCCTGGACCGGTTCGGCGAGGGCCTCGCGGATTTCCTGGCTCGTGACGACGGTGGTGCGGGGAAGCCCGGCGATCAGGTCCCGTCCGCCGACTTCCATCTCGCTCTCCTCGCCGACGGGGCAGGCGCTGCCGATCGCGATCTTGATGCGTTCGGCCGTCTGTTCGCCGATCAGGAGGCTGTAGGTCCGCTTCATGTATTCGATGATGGCGGCGTCGAGGTCATCGCCGGCGACGCGGATCGATTCGGAGCAGGCGATGTCCGCCAGGCTGATGACGGCGACTTCGGTCGTCCCGCCGCCGACGTCCACCACCATGCTGGCGGTCGGTTCCTCGATGGGGAGCCCGGCGCCGATCGCGGCCGCCATCGGTTCCTGGATGAGATAGACCTTCCGGGCGCCGGCGCGATGGGCGCTGGAAAGAACCGCCCGTTTCTCGACGGCCGTGATCCCGGAAGGAATGGCGATGACGACCCGCGGGCGGATGAGGCTCCGCCGGCCGTGAACGCGGCGGATGAAATAACTGAGCATCGCCTCGGTGATGTCGAAGTCGGCGATGACGCCGTCACGCAGCGGGCGGATCGCCTGGATAGAGGGCGGTGCCTTGCCGAGCATCCTTTTGGCCATCTCCCCGACCGCCATACCGTCGAGCAGCACCTTGCCGGTGTCCCTGTGCACAGCGACAACGGAAGGTTCGCACAGAACGATTCCCTGGCCTCGGACGTACACGAGAGTCGTGGCGGTACCCAGGTCGATGCCGATGTCATAAGAGAACAGACCGATGAGACGGTCGAAGATCATGACAGTCCCCGAAATGGCGCTCGCATCTTCCGGTGCCGACCTCGGCCGACGAGCGTCTTACTCGCTGGCGGGAGCCGATGCCGGTTCAGGAGCGGGCGCCGGTTCGCCCGCGGGTGCCGGGGCGCCGCCTACAGTTCCCCGCGGCCACAGTTCGAGCGCCTTCTGCATCTGGTCCAACTCCCCCCCCGTCGCCGCCTGCTTGCTCTTCGCGTCCTCCAGGTCGCGCTGACTCTGCTCGCCCGCCGATCCCAGGGGCAGGATCGAGCCGTAGCGGCCCTGGAGCGTGATACAAGTCATCACGAGCGCCGTGACGAGGGCAAGCGCCCCCAGCAGCAACAGCACCGTGTAGACGTTGCTGAGGGGCTGCGCGGCAACGCGGACACCGCTGGCACTACTCGACGAAGCGATTCGTGACATGACTCTCCTTCTCCACCGTCCCGCGGATAATGCCCAGTTGCCCGGCGGCGCTGTCGTGCGAAACCTTGTCAATCGTCAGCGTGGCAAGGTACTGGTTCCGCGTCTTGTCATAGACGTAGAACTTCATCCCCTTGACCACCCCGTCATCCGACCCGAGGCTGATCTGGACGACCCCGGCCGCCAGGTTCACGTCCGTGACGATGCCTTCGAGTTTCTCGCTGGGCGGCAGGGGAGCGGCCTGGGGCGGCCAGTTCGTAATATTGTACTGCTGGGTCGCCCACGCGATCTTGCCCTTGAGCGTCTTGTTCTGCTCATCGGACTGCCGCAGGTTCTCCTTGGAGTCCGCGAACTGGGCGAGCAGGACGCGCCACTTGCCTTCAAGTTCCGTGTACATTTGCCGGAGCGTGTCCGCCTCTTTCCTCGCGTCGTCGCGTTCCAAACGCCACCCGTCGCGCTCCTGCATCAGTTTGGCGAAGGAATCCTTGATGCCGGCGTACTGCTCGGCGAGTTCCTGGAGCCGCTTCTCCTGGTTCTCGATCTGCTCGCGGAGCGTGGTGATGGTGTTGTTGCGCAGGGCGAGTTCGTCGGTCAGGGTTCCGATCTGCTGCTGGAGAACAGCCTTGTCCACATCAGCGGTGCGCTTCGCGTCATCCCGCTGCTGGATGGCCGAGTCCCGCTGCTCGAGCGCCTTATCGAAGAGTCTCACCTCTTCCTGGTAGCGCGCGTGCCAGTTGTCGCTCAGGGCGAACTCGCGGGCCACCAGAACCGCCACCGCGATCGAAACGACCACAATCAGGACCGTCAGGATCTTCCCCAGCGTACTCAAGATACACTCCTTTCACACGGCGCCGGAGGCCGGGCGCCCACCCGGATTGTTTGCCCGCCGGGCGGAACATGCGCCTGTCCGTCCAGAAGCCTCCCGCCCGAAACCGCGTTCAACGATTCTAGTGGCCCCCCCGGGGCCGTCAAGCAAAAATTCGGCGCCCAAAAGGAAGCCTAAGGCCCAGCTCCGGCCTGCATCGGCGTTTCGCGGAGTTCCGGGCTTCGGGCGGTCCCGCGGCCGCGCAGAAAAGCCCCACCCGGGTTACCGGATCTTGAGATCCCCGGGCTTCAGGCCCTTCTTGTGGCCGCCGAGGCCGATGTTGCCGGGTTCGTACTCGCCCACGAGGTCGACTTTGCTCCTGGCGGCGATCCGGCCTTCCATGCCCGTGCACCAGTAACAGGCGTTCACCAGGAGCCGGCGGAATCCCTCGCTCTTCAGGTCCCCCGCGTGGCCCATCGTGGTGGTGAAGACTCGTGAGGCCTTTCCCTGCGTGCCGGTGTACGTCTTGATCCACGCCACGGGCACGAGTTTTTTATTCGGGTTCGGCTTGTCGTTCGGGTTCATGCCCTCGAGCACCTGGCCCATGACAAGCGGCTGGCTGTCTCCGGAGAGCGTGGTGATCGCGTAGACATCGGAGGGTCCCCAGATGTCTTCACAGCCCTTGACGATGGGGTGGCCTTCCATGCCCTCCGCGACGAGGCCGCGCGTGCTTTCTTTATTGTGTTGCCCGTAGTGGTTCACCCAGGTCTCGCCCAGCACCTGGCGGCCGTAACCCCCCGCCGTTTCGCCGCCGGCGCGGAAACTCCACTTCGCATAGGGGGTGTCCTTCGGCTTCGCGATGTTGAACGCGTGCGTGGAGGTTCGCAGCCCCATGATCGGCCTGCCGGAGTTCGTGTAGTCGTCGATATATTTCATCTGTTCGTCCGGCAGGTCGCGAAAGCGAAGGAACAGGACCATCAGGTCCGCGGTCGTCAGGGCTTCCAGGCCGGGGATGTTGTCGCACGTCATGGGGTCGATCTCGCCGGATTGTTTGTTGATCGCAAACAGCACCGTACACCGGAAACCCTGGCGCACGGCCAGGATCTTGGCCAACTGCGGGATCAGTTCCTCCGACCGGTACTCGTCATCCCCCGCCACCAGGACGATGTGCTTTCCCTTCCCCGAACCCTCATAACCATCGTAGACCACGTAGGGTTCGGCCACAGCCTCCGAGGCCGCCTTTTCAGCCGCCGTCGTGGTGGATCGGGACGAAGCCAGCCAGCCGACCGCCGTTACGACGGCCATCAGAATGGCAACGAGGGCGAACGTTCGCATATTGCGGCTCCTTCCTGTGGCTTCACCTCTTTCCTGGTTCCTCCGACGGTCGGGACGGGGGCGCCGTCCGACTCAATCAGGTCGCCCGTCGCCTTGTCCCACCGCCGGGTCCGATGCGCCAGCCGGTGGCTCCCGTGGCAATCCGTGCACACCTTCCCTGCCTGCTTCCCTTCCTGGTGGATCTCCTTCTGGGCCAACCCGTTCCCCGGATGGCACTCCATGCACGCCTCGGCAATCGTGTCACGCGAGTACATGATGTCGGGCGGCGTGACGTTGTCCTCGTCGCCGCTGTGGTCCCGCGAATCGCCGTGACACTTCATGCATCCGACGCCGGCCCCGGCATGACGCACCGCGAGTTTCTCCGACTTGTAGTTCATGTGGCACACGAGACAATAGAAGTTGTCGGCCGGGGGCGTCCGGACAGCGCACACGGGACAGAAGTTGTCGGCTGGCTGCGTCCGGACGGCCGCGGGGGGCACACAAGTGGCGACGGCGACCACCGCCAGCCCCAGCGGCAACAGCCAGAATGCGTGTCTCATCAGGGTTCCTTTCCCCGGATGGCTGCGGCGAACCGGCCACCGGCGCCGATAGCCCTGGGCCCATTCCCACGCGACGGCCTCTGCAAGGCCGCCGCGCGGATTCCCTTCCAAATCGCCGATCAACCCCAAGGCCCGTTCACGCCTCGCGGCGACGCGGGCACGCCACCGCCCGTTACACGTACTCCCAGTCCCGGAGCCACTGGTAATCTTCGGGAAGTCTCGCCCACATTTCCCGCCCGGCTGCCTTCAACTCGGCCTTTTCCTCGGCCGAGAGTTCCTGCCGGCGCTCCTTGACGGCCA
>JBAUDW010000250.1:0-3807 GCA_049678285.1 Phycisphaerae bacterium | reverse complement strand
TGGCCGTCAAGGAGCGCCGGCAGGAACTCTCGGCCGAGGAAAAGGCCGAGTTGAAGGCAGCCGGGCGGGAAATGTGGGCGAGACTTCCCGAAGATTACCAGTGGCTCCGGGACTGGGAGTACGTGTAGGGAATACGAGCCGGTTCCCGGCAGAACCCTCTTGGCAAAGGGATGATGCATGAGCATCATCGATGATCTCAGCAGGCTGGGTCGGGCGCTTGCTGACCGGGGTCTCGTGGTCGGTGCGGGCGGCAACATCAGCGCCCGCGACGGCGAGCGGATGGTCATCAAACCTTCCGGCTACGACATGGACAAGATGCGCGACGACCAGTGGGCCGTCGTGGACATCGCCTCGGGGCAACACGTGTCCGGCCCGCGGCCGGCGAGCGAGTGGGAGTTGCACCTGCGGGCGCTGCGAACCCGGCCGGAGGCGAACTTCGTTTGCCACGCCCATCCCCCCGTCGCCGTCGGCCTCGTCAGCGGCGGCGCGGACCTGGAGGCCTACACGCCCGACTTCATCGCCTTCGTGGACCGCGTCGAGCACGTCCCGTTCATCATGCCCGCGGGGCCCGAGTTGGCCTTGGCCGTCGAAAAGGCCCTTGCGACGGGGGCCCCGGCGGTCGCCCTGCGGAACCATGGCTTCGTGACGCTGGGGCGGACGGCCAATGAGGCCTTGGTCCGCATGCTGTGCATCGAGGACGGCGCGAAGACCCAGGCGGCCGCCATCCTCGCAGGCAACCCCAGGCCGCTGACGCCCGAAGAGCAGGACGCCATCCGCAACATGGACGTGGAGGCTTACCGCCGAAAGGTGCTCGGGGGCAAGTAGCATGGCCTCAAAGCGTTGTCGGAGGTGCACAAGCGAAGATATCGCGGAAGGGTCAGTCCAAGGGTGGCAACCAAGAGAGGACAGGCAGCAGAGGATCCATCGGCGCGAGTTTCTGGCCCGGACGGCCTGTGTTGCCGCAGCCGGCGCTGCGGGCGCTATCCTGCTCAAGGCCAGGCCGGTCCCGGCCGCGAGCGGCCCATGGAAGATGAGGCTGTCCACCTCGTCCATCCATTACTCCAAAGTGCCCATTGAGGAGGCCTGTGCGCGGATTGCCGCGCTCGGCTTTGAGGCGATCGACATCTGGTCGCCACACGCCGGGTGCCCGCACCTGGACGACGTGCAGAAACGCCTGGGCCCGCAGGGGCTGAAGGAACTGCTGGCCAAGCACAACCTCAAACTGTACGCGTTCTCGGTGTACGCGGGCGGCTACGCGAAGTACGCCGAACTCCTGGGCCAGGCCGGCGGGGGCGTGGCCATCCGAGGCAGCGCCGGCCCCTGCGACCCGAAGGACCTCAACGCCAAGATGAAGGCCTTCATCGACGGCCTCAAGAGCGAACTGGAACTCGCCGAGAAACACAACTCGTACCTCGCCATTGAGAACCACGGCAACGCCCTCCTGAACACGCTCGACTCGTTCAAGGCGTTTGTGGACAACAACCCCCATCCGCGGCTGGGCATCGCCCTCGCGCCGTACCACCTGCAGGCGATCAAGGCCTCGGTCGAGGACGCCATCGCGGCCGCCGGCAAGCACCTCCTCTTCTTCTACGCCTGGCAGCACGCCGACGGCGTCCAGCAGTTGCCGGGCCTCGGGCAGACCGATTTCACCCCCTGGCTGGCCGCCCTGGCGAAGATCGATTACAGGTGGTATGTCAACCCGTTCATGCACGGCGAGCCGGCGCCCGACGAGATGTCGAAGGCCCTCGAGAAGTCGTGCGATTATCTCAAGGCGTGCGCCGCGAAGGCGGCCGGGAGGTGACCATGTCGTCCGCCACGCTGACGCGCCGGGAGTTCTTCCGTGCCGCCGCCGCGGCGGCTGCGCCGTACGTCATCGCCTCCACGGCGCTCGGGGGCGAGGGCGCCCTGCCGGCCAGCGAGCGGATCGCCCTGGGTTTCATCGGTCTCGGCGGCCGGGGCGGCGGTATCCTTCCGCATTTCCTCCAGGCGGGTGTGTCCGAGGCCGTCGCCGTCTGCGACGTGTGGAAAAACCGGGCCGAGGCCTGGAGCAAGCGCCTGGGCGCCGGCGTGGCCGCCTACCAGGACTTCCGCGACCTCCTCGCACGCAGCGACATCGACGCCGTCGTCATCGCCACGCCCGACCACTGGCACGTCCTTCAGTCGCTTGCCGCGGTGCGCGCCGGCAAGGACGTCTTCTGCGAGAAGCCGCTCTCGCTGTCGGTGCGCGAGGGCCGGGTGCTGTGCGAGGCCACCAAGCGGTACGGCCGCATCTTCCTGCACGGCACGCACCAGCGGTCGTTCGGGCCCTTCCGCCTGGCCTGCGAGATCGTCCGGAACGAGCGGATCGGCAAGTTGCACACGATTCGCGTGTGCGAGCGCGGCAGTTGGGCCGACCCGGTGAGGCAGCCCCTGCCCGTCCCGCCCGAACTCGACTACGACCTCTGGCTGGGCCAGGCCCCGACCATCCCCTACGTCGGCCAGGCGCTGCACGGCGGGATGTGGCAGTGCCGATCGGACTACAGCGCCGGCTGGATCTCCGGCTGCGGCGTCCACCCGCTCGACATCGCCCAGTGGGGCAACGGCACCGACCGCACCGGACCGGTCGAGGTCGAGGGCCGCGGCGTCTATCCCAAGGACGGGTTCAACGACACCGCCATCGACTGGCACGTCGAGATGACGTACTCGAGCGGCGTCCGGTTGATCTTCACGAGCACGCACAACGACGTGAACTCGCCGGAGGTGGGAGCACGCTTCGAGGGCGCCGAGGGCTGGATCATGGCCCAGGGCAACGCCTCCTCGATCCTGGCCGAGCCGCAGTCGCTGCTGCAGACCGTCATCGGGCCGAACGAGATCCACCTCCCGCGCAGCGACAACCACGCCGCGCACTTCCTGGAGTGTATCCGCAGCCGCCAGGAGACCGTGGCGCCGGCCGAAGTCGCGCACCGTTCCACGACGCTGTGCCTCATCAGCGACATCGCGATGCGCCTGGGCCGCAAACTCCGCTGGGACCCCGCCACCGAGACGTTTCCCGGCGACGAGGAGGCCAACCGCATGCTCAGCCGGGCCATGCGCTCGCCGTGGGCCCTGTGAACCGCGGCGTGTGGCGCCGCCTGGAGAAGGGGCACCTGGCATGTCGCACCGGTCTGTGCCTGGGCTCAGCCGGCCGGCGTGGCACTTCGTGGTTCTCCTGGTCGGCGTGCTCGGGACGGCGGGCCTCGCGGTTGCCGCCGCCGAGGATATGCCGTACCCGCAACCGCCTTCTTGTAGGCTGCCAGGATCTCCGGCTCGTCGAACCCCAGGACGCGATCGTGGTACCCATGGGCCAACTCATGCAAGACCGTGCGGACGGAACGATCTCCCGCAGCCACATAGTTGGCGGCACGGCTGAACTCCACGCACTTGTGCTTCCCGGGATGGAAATCCATCTTCTCCAGCCAGTCCTTGTCCGGGTGGTAGTGAAACACGGGCGTTCTCCCCATGTAAGAAAGGGGCCCTCTGGGCTGCGTTCTCTGCGGTCTCTGCGGTTAAAACACGGCTCCGCGGTTAACCCACGTCTGGACAAGGCGTTACGCGTCGCCTCTGCTGTTTCTTTGTCAGATGCGAGATTTGCCCGCCGACCCCGAATCCCCCACCCCCGAATTTGACTTACGTGCGTCCGGCGGAAGTTATGCACATAAAGGTATGCACATGGCCTAGATGGAAAAAGTGCGAAAAAGGGCACAAAAACCGGTAAAACCCGCACCAAAAACGTGAAAAAAGTCGAAAAAGGCCCTAAATCCGCGCTAGCCCATCTTACCAAAGGCACCC
>JBAUDW010000249.1:0-16951 GCA_049678285.1 Phycisphaerae bacterium | reverse complement strand
ACCAATTTCATGCACGGTCCGCTGTATTCCCGGCGCGCCGGGACGAAGGCGGACACGGTGCGCATGGGTGTGTGCAAGGCACGCGAATCGATCATCAAAGCGAACGACGGTATTCAGGGGAAAAACTCTGGACCCCTGTGACCAGGGCCTTGACGGGCACGGTTATGGGTGTCCCGGAACCCGGATCCGTGTTCGAGTACTTGCATCAGACCCTCATCGCCCACTTCGCCGGCCGCCCCACCCCATCACTAATGCCCGCCGGGCCGTGAACGGTTACCTATTTTCCAAAGACGCGCGCCTGCGCCTCCGGCTGAAGCGCCGTGCGGCCGTAGCTGTAGACCCAATAGTAGTACTCGTTGCTGCTGTCGTCTGCCTGGCCGGCGACGTGCTGGAGTTTGATCGTCAGGCGGTCCTTTCCCTTCGTGTAAACGGCCGGGATCTCGTAGTCGCTGTCGCGGAAGGCCGTCTCGGGCGTGGCCGCCAGATCGCAGACATACCACGGCGTATCAACGATCAACCGGCCGTCCACGTAGACGTCCGTCCGCTGCACGTTGCTCCTGTTGCGGTTGACGCGCCGGCGAAGTTTCACGCCGTCGTTGGCCGGGTCGATCTTCACCGTGAACTCGCTCGTTCCCGCAAACGCCCGGCCATCATCCGTCGTCGTCGCAACGCGTGCATCCTGCTCCATCCGGTCGTACGAACTGCTCGTCACACCCAACCATTTCTCGCCCGTCGCGCGGTACGCGTGGGCTTTCTCGCTGTCGGGCTTGCCGACATCGAGTTCATCCGTCAACTTCAGGTTGCACTCGCCCGGTTTGTCGAGGTAGTACCAGACGACGAAGTCCGTTTTCTGCCCGTGGTCCGGGCCGCCGCCGCAGTTGCTGTGCTCGTAGCGGATGTCGATGGATGAGTCGAAGATGTACGGCTCGACGATGTAGAGCCGGTAGGCACCCTGGAATCCGTTGACCAGGCCGCCCCAGTAGGGCTTCTGGATCGCGTAGCCGCCCCAGCCCTGATTGTGGTCATCCTCGGTGCCGTCGCCGTGAATCTGCGGGGTGCGCGAGCCGTCGATGTACGTGAATTCATCGCCATCCGTGTTGTAGCCGACGCTATACATCGTCAGGCCGACGACCTTGCCCCGGCCACGCGTCTTGAATGCCTGCGAGAAAGGCGCCTTGTCCGGGGAGATGTCGATGGTGCGTCTGGCGCAGAAATAGCCGCTCTCGCCGGCGCGGTAGCCGAGCGCCTGCGGCGATGCGGACACGGCCTCGACCTCCAGCCGCGAAATCGCCGTCCGGCTCTCGTTGACGATCTCGACCTGCGCCCGCGACCAGTAGGGCATGGGCCAGTAGGTGTAACACCGTCCCGTTTTGGCATCGAATCCGAAAAAGAGAGTCGCCAGCGTCTTGCCGGAGACGTCCTCGGTGCCAATCGTGTCGCCGCCGCCGCCGAAGAATGACGAGATGGGCATGTCGACGGCTGGGGTCTGCTGATCGTCCCAGGTGATGCGAAGGCGGGTGTGGAAGAAGGCGTCCTTTGACCAGGGCTCCAGTTTCAGCCGCAGCGCGGTGATGGCCCCCTGGCCGGAGAGATCGAGCGCCGTCTTCGTCTCACCCGGCGCGAGGGCCAGCGTTGTCTTATGCACTGTGCCGTCGATGGGCTTCTTGGGGTCTTCGCCCGTGCGCTCGAATTGCGTCCGCACGGCCGGGGAATCGACTTCCATGCCCTTCCATGTTTCCACAGGCGTGCCCGGCGGATACTTGAGATAGGTGTACTGGAACCACGCGGCGTCGTAGTGCTTCATGCCGGCCGCGTGATACGCCGTAATCTTCAGCCGCTTGTTGAATGCAAACGGGTAATACAGGATGGCGTACGTGCCCTTGCGTGGTTCGTCGAAATATGCCAGTGGCGGCGTAAACGGGGCCTTGTAGTTGCCGCCTTTGCCGAAGAACTCGGCGAACGTCATGTCGATGCGCGGCTTGGCTTCGTCGTCGAAGTAGTAGCGGATCCGGATTTCCTCGTTGGGAAACTTCGTGTACGCCAAAAAGAAGACGTTCATCTGCTGCCGGCAGAGGAAGCCGGGGCCGATTTCGTCGAAGAAGACGTATTCGCCGTTTTCCTCGTAGCGTTTGAAGAACCCGGAACGGTTCTTGCCGTCCGGGTCGTAGGTGATGAACTGTTTCGTCTGCGTCCCGCTCGGCAGAAAGACGGGCAGGAGTTCCAGTCGCTCCATCGCGTCAAACCCGACAGGACACTCGCCCGCGCGCGCCGGCAGGCCGAATCCTATCAACAACGCCAGAACAACCCAGTTACGCAGCAACATGGTCATCCTCCTGTTCATCCCGCATTCCTCCGCCGGTAACCGTTCACGGCCTTGTGGCCGAATAGGCTCCCTGTGAGCCTTATGAGTAGAGTATACCCCCCCCGCAAAATGCAAGATAAAAACCAAACGATGCATCTGGGTGCGGCCGCATTTCGTGGCAACCAGCCGACAACCTCCAATAGGGCGTGTGAGCCAACAGAGCCGGGTGGCACTGGTGGCTTGTCCACCAAGGAGTTCAAGGAGTTCCGGGGGACACCCATAACCGTGCCCGTCAAGGCCCTGGTCACAGGGGTCCAGAGTTTTTCCCCTGAATACCGTCGTTTGTTTGGATGATCGATTCGCGTGCCTTGCACACACCCATGCGCACCGTGTCCGCCTTCGTCCCGGCACGCCGGGACTCATCCCCGGGCGTTAACGGCATGCGGCGCGAACGGCGCGCGGACGGCGGATAGCAGACTTGCGGGCATCGGGTGTCTCTGGTACACTCCCGCGGTTTGACGCGCAGAAGACATCTCCTGTGCGATACGGAGTGGCGACAAAACGTCGGCAGCCAATGCCCGTAAAAACTCGCAGACACGAAAGCGAAGACATGGACGTGCCGGGTATAAGCCGGCGGCGTGCCCTCGAGACGCTCGAGCAGGTCAGCCAGATGGTAGCGGGCGACCTGGAGTTGAAGGCGGTACAGGAATCGGCAATGCGGGCCGCTGCCGAGGCCATGGATGCCGAGGCCTGTTCGATCCTCCTCAAGGACGCGGCGGCGGACGCGCTGCGTTTTTATTTCGCGGATGGTCCGCAAGCCAACAGCCTGGCTGCCGCTTGCTTGCCGATTGACGACCAGAGCATCGCCGGCTGGGTGGCAGGGCATGGCGAACCGCTTCTGGTTCCCGATGCCTATGCGGACGTCCGGTTCAATCCCGCGTACGACACGCAGACGGGGTTCCGGACCCGGTCGCTGGTGTGCGTTCCGCTCGTGGCGAAGGGCAAGTCGCTGGGCGTTATCCAGATTCTCAACCGGCGCGACGGCCGGCCGTTCGGCGAGGAGGACCTGCAACTGGCCCACGCCGTGGCAAGTCTGGTGGCAACCGCCATCCTCAACGCCGAGGAACACGAGGCGCTTCTCCAGGCGGAACGGTTGGCTACTGTCGGACAGACTGTCGCCGGGATGGCTCACTGCATCAAAAATATCCTGGCCGGCCTCCAGGCAGGGTCCTACATAGTGGATGAGAACCTCCCGGCCGACGCCGACGGGCAAGTGAGGTACGGCTGGGGGGTCGTGAAAAGCAACATGGGGTTTCTGAGCAGCATTATCCTCGACATGCTGAATTACTCGCGGCCGCGAAAGCCGCTTTGCCAGCCGTGCGACGTCGGGAGCCTGTGCGAGGACGTCGTCCGTCTGCTCGGCGAGCAGGCCGCAGCGAAAGGTGTGGTCCTGACGACGAGGACTGAGATCGGCACGGTCCGCATCGACGAGACGGCCATCCGCCGATGCCTCATCAACCTCGTGGGGAACGCAATGGACGCATGCGGAGCCAACGGCGCCGTGCAGGTTGAGGTGACGCGGGGAGAATCGGCCGGCGAGTTTATCATTCGCGTGCGGGACAATGGGAGCGGCATCGAGCCCGTGGCAGTAGAGAAGATTTTTGACCCCTTCTTCTCCACGAAGGGCGGAAAAGGAACGGGCCTCGGCCTTCCGGTGACCAAGAAAATCGTCGAGGAACACGGTGGGCGCATCCAGGTGGAGTCGGAACAGGGAACCGGGACAGTCTTCTGGCTGATACTGCCGACTCAGCCCCCCGCGGAAACGTAGGCGTGAACCAAGGCCGCGGCACAGGTGCCGCACTACAATCACCAAAGGAGAGAGAGAGCAATGAGAAAAGCACTGGTCGTGGACGACGAAAGCGACGCGAGGGCTTTTGTCAGCACCATCCTGAAGAAGGATGGCTGGGAGGTTGCCGAGGCGGAAAACGGGACGACAGGCCTCGAGAAAGCCAAGGTCCTCCGCCCGGAACTGATCGTCCTCGACGTCCAGATGCCGGAGAAGGACGGGTTTCTTATGTTCACCGACCTCATCAAAGACCCCGACACGCGCGACTGCAAGGTCATCATGCTTACCGGCGTGGCCGACAAGGTGGGTATCCGGTTCTCCGGGGAAGAAATGGGCGAGTTCCTCGGCAAGGAACCCGACGCCTACGTCGAGAAGCCTATCGACCCGGATGCGTTTAAACGCGTTGTGCGCCGGGTGATGGGAGAGACATAGGAACCGCTTGCTTTGTCGGGCCCGATGGCCGCTGGCGCGGTCGGCGCGCCGCGGCGCCGGCCCAGCACAGGCGTCTTTTCGGCGACTTTTCGGGTGCTCGGCAGATCGTCATCCTCCCTTCAGCAGACAGCCGAAGCACGTTGCCCCGGTCGGAGGAGGAACGATGGACATCCTCGAGCAGTTACAGTCGCACCCGCTGTTCACAACCTTCACGCCGGAAGCGCTGGCCGAGGCCGTGCGCGCCGGCACGGCAGTCACCTACGAGCCGGGCGACGTCTGCATCCACGGCGGCGAGGCGGGCGAGATCTTCGGCGTCTTGATTTCGGGCCGCCTCGAGGCCGTCCGCGGGCTCGGGACGGCGTCACGGGAGACGCTCGGCTCGATCGAGCCGGGCGAATGCTTCGGCGAAATGTCGCTCCTCACGGGCAGCCCCACCAACGCCGACGTCGTGGCCGCGGCGCCCTCGCAGGCCGTCGTCTTCCTTCAGGAAGCCATCAGCCCGATCCTGGCGATGAACCGCGAGGCGGTTCAGTTCATGGCCAAACTGATTACCCGGCGCCTCGCCCCCAAGCCCCAGGAGCCGCGACATCCCGCCCCGCGCGCCGTGAGTTACAGCCTGGGGGCCGCCCGACCGATGCAGATCCTCGCCGTCAGTTGCCGCCTCGACGACGTCCGCTACGCGTACTTCGACACGACGAGCGAGACAGCCCGGGCATGGGGTAATGTCGAAGGCCTCGGTAGCCCCGGCGAGGCCGTCCACGTGCACGCCGGCCCGGCCGGCGAGAAGCGAACGGCCGTCCGACCCGCCACGCATGAAGCGGCGCTCAAGGCGGCGCTGGCCGGTCTGACGGCCAAGGACGCAGGCCTCATAGGCTCGGCGGCGGATCTGTCGGCCATTGGCCACTGCGTCCGCCACGGCGGCACGCGCTACAACGGCCCGGCCATCGTGACCGAGGAGACGAAGGAAGTGATCCGGCGGGTCGCCGACCTCGCCCCGCTGGACAATCCGTATAACCTCCTGGGCATCGAGGCGTGCGAGCGGCTCGCGCCGGGCGTCCCTCAGATCGCGGTGTTCGACACGGCGTTCCATCAGACGATGCCCGAGGCCGCCTGGCGGTACGCGCTGCCGGAGGACCTGGCGTACGATGCGAAACTCCGGCGGTTCGGTTTCCACGGCATTTCGCACGAGGGCGCCGCGCGCGAAGCCGCCGCCTACCTCAGCGCCCCCTTCGACGCCCTCCGGCTCGTCACGTGCCATCTCGGACGGGGGGCATCGCTTGCGGCCATCAACCACGGTCGGAGCGTGGACACGACGATGGGCTTCACAACGCTCGAGGGACTGATGATGGCCACCCGGCCGGGCGACGTGGACCCGGGGCTCATCCTGCACCTGGTCCGGGACCGGAAGGTCCCGGCCGGTGAACTGTACGACCGGCTTTTCCGGGAGTCGGGCCTCTTGGGGCTGTCGGGCGTGTCGGGTGACGTTCTGGAGGTGATGGAGGCGGCGAACCAGGGCAACGCGCGGGCGCTCGTCGCCCTTCAGGCCTATTCGCTGCGGGCCCGCAAGCACCTGAACGCCTACATCGGCCTCCTGGGCGGGGTGGACGCCATCGTGTTCACCGGCGGCGTGGGGGCGAACAGCCCGGGAGTGCGGGCGAGAATTTGTCAGGGTCTTAACTGGACGGGCATCGTCCTGGACGAGGGGCGGAACCGCTCGGCCCACGTCGCCCGGGGCCAAACTGCCGAGATCTCCTCTCCGCATTCGCGGGCGCGCATCCTCGTGGTCGGGAGCGACGAGGAGCGAACCATCGCCCGCCACGCCGTCCGCACCCTCGCGCACGCCCGCGTGACGGAGGTGATGCGGCAAAAGGAGCAGCGGATCCCGATCGGCACCTCGGCCCATCACGTCCACCTGACACAGGAACACGTCGAGACGCTCTTCGGCCGAGGGCACACGCTCACGTGGCACTCGGACCTCACACAGCCCGGCCAGTACGCCTGCAAGGAACAGGTGAATCTCATCGGCCCGAAGGGGCGGACCGAGCGCGTGCGCGTGCTCGGCCCTGTCCGGCCCGAGAGCCAGGTCGAAATCGCGAGGACCGAGGAATTCAAACTGGGCATCGACGCACCGATTCGTTTGAGCGGCGACCTGGACGGCACGCCGGGCATCACGCTGGAGGGGTCGGCGGGTCAAGTGCGGCTCGAGCGGGGCGTCATCTGTGCCATGCGCCACATTCACATGGCGCCCGAGGATGCCATGGCCTTTGCCGTCCGCGACCACGACGTCCTGCGCGTCCGCGTCCTGGGCGAGCGGTCACTCATTTTCGGCGACGTGGTCGTCCGGGTGGACCCGAACTTCCGCCTGGACATGCACATCGACACCGACGAGGCCAACGCCGCCGAATTGAGCGCCGGAGCGACGGGCGAACTGGAGTCCATCCAGCAACGAACGACGGCCTGACGGGATCGAAGAAAGGCGCGCGGCCCGGACAGGCCGCGCAAGACCTAACCAGACCGGCTCGGTCGCATCCGGGCCACGGCGATCAGCGTGAGCGTTTCCCGGACCGCCGGCGACTGACCCAGAGGATGCCCGCCATGCCAAAGCCCATCAGGGCGAGCGTGGCCGGCTCGGGCACGATGAAGACGTCGTCAATCCAAAAGTCCTCGGTCCCCTCCGACATGTGAGTTTCGATCTTCAGATAGGCCGTCGTGGCCGAGTCGGGAATCGCCCCGGCACTGCTGGTGACCTGGCCCCACATCGCCTTGAAGGGCGACAGGTTGCTGTCCCCAAGGACTTGCGGCAAGGTCGCCGTATTGATCGTGTCGTATACGACGCTGATGGTGAACCCGTCGGTGTCCCCGAACGCCACATCGGGCACGCAGATCCAAACGCTCACGATCACGTCATCGTAGGCCTCCAGGTCTACATCGCCAAAGCGGAGTTTGTTGCCATCGGGCCGCGTGAAGTAGTAACACTGGCCCTGGTCCTCTTTGCCGAGGTCGGTCGAGGCGTCCGTGTGGTCATTGTCGCTTACGACCACAGGGTTGAGGCCTGGTGACGGAATCATCCAGAACCCGAGTTCCTCGCCCGTCGTGCCGGGCAAATAGGTGTTCGCACCGGCCGCAGGCTCGTCGAAGTTGGTGAACGCAATAACAGATGCGCGGCCAAGGGAGGGAATCCCGAGGACAACCAGGGCAATCGCAACCAGGGCGGCAAGTGGCGAGAGAGAGCGCATGAAAAAACCTTTCGCCCTCCGTGGTGAAAGTTTTCGCTGAACGACCGTCTTCCCCGCTCTCAAGACTACCATAATCTACCTCACAAAGGGACCGCTGTCAAGCGATTGGTGGAAAATTTTTTGTACAGAGCCCCCACACGGCCGTGTGGCCCCCGGATAGCGGGCTAAGGCACACGCCGGGCCCGGTCGTCCTCCTTCTTCACGCCGATCCGCAGCGGATCGCTCCGCTCCAGCAACGAGCGGGTGTCCGGGTGGTCAATGGCTTCGGCGAGGACGCGTTCGCGCGCGGTCACCCCTTGGGCCGGCGTGACGATGTGGGGCGTGATGAAGATCACCAGTTCGGTGTCCACTTCGACCGCCTCGACGCGGCGGAAGAGGCCGCCGATCAGCGGAAGGTCGCCCATCAGGGGCAGTTTATCCTCGTTCGTGTTGGTGCGCCGACGGCGCAGGCCGCCGATGACGATCGTCCGGCCGTTCTCGACGACCATGACGTTCTCGGCGCGGCGAGTCTGGATGACGGGAATCTGGTTGACGGCCGCGCCCGTCGGGCTGCTCTGTTCGGCCGCCAGTTCCAGGTGGACGGTGCCGTCGGCGGCGATTCGCGGCGTGACGGTCAGTTTGATGCCGACTTCCTTGAACGACGTCGTTCCGATCTGCCCGCCGTCGCTGGTCTGCGTGAGTTCCTGGTAGGGAATTTCGTCGATGATTTCGATGGTGGCCTGGCGGTTGTTGATCGCCAGGATCTTCGGGTTCGCCAGGATCTTCGTGTTGTCATGGGTCTCAATGAAGTCCCAGGTGCCGGTCATCGTCCAGTTCTTGCGCGTCAGGGCGAAGGTCACCTGGCCACCGGGCGCGGCGGCGGCGTTCACGCCGGCCCCCACCGTCAGCGCCTGGTTCCACGTCATGGCGTCGCCGATGAGTTTCGAGACCGTCCAGTCCCAGCCGTAGTGCATCTCGTCGTTCAGCGTCACGTCGATGATCATGGCCTCGATCATGACCTGGGGCGGAGCGTGGTCCAGCCTGGCGACGGCCCGGCGGACGGCCTCCACGCGAGAGGAAGTGTCCGTCACGACAAGGGCGTTCATTTCCTCGTCGATGCCGACCTTCCCGGTCCCCGACAGGACCGTCGTCACCGTGACGGCGACGTCCTTCGCCTTAAGGTTCTGGAGGACGACCACATCCGTTCGCGGGAACTGCGTCTCCAGGTTTTCCGAGGCCGTCCGCTCGGCCAGCAATTGCTCGTACGTCAGGATGCGCACCCGGCGTCCCTCCCATTGGGCGACCAGATGTGCGCCGTCCAGGATCGCCCCGAACGCCTCGACCCACGGGGCGTCCTGAAGCCGGACGGTGACGCGGCGGTCGATGCCCTCCGCCATCACCAGGTCCACATCGCCCTGGTAGGCGAGGCCGCGGAGGGCCTCGTCGGCGCCGGCGTTCACCAGTTCGAGCGTCACCTTGACGTCCGGCACGACGTCGGGGTCGGGCTCGGTCCGCCAGCGGTCCTGGGTTTCGGGGAGGATCGATTCGGCTTCGGCGCGCTCCGTCAGGTCCGGCGGAAGAACCCCCTGCTCCACCGGGCGCTCGGGGTCCGGCTCGAGAATGCGGGCGCCCTCGACGCGGACGCGCGACGGCGAGGCGGCGTCCTTGCGAGCCGGCCCGGCGCAGCCGCCGAGCACCAGCACCAACGCGGCGGCGCCGAGTAGACAGAAGAGTTTCTTCGCAACGGGTGTCATGGGTTTTCCTCCCCAATCGGCTGATCGGTTGTTTCAGCGGTGACGACCGGCGTGCCGCCGGACGCCTCCGGGGCCTGGCTTTCCGCCGACGCCGCCGCTTCGGGCCCGACTCCGGGCTTCCCGGTTTCGGCCGGAGCGGGCGGAACCGCCGGCGCCGGGCGCGCCTCCGGCTGAAGGGGCGTCATCACCCAGACGCCCCGGAAGCCGGCGAGCGTGACCTTGTCCCGAGCGATGGCCGTCACGCGCATCCCGGCCACCTCGTCACCGACGCCGGCGATGAGGTCGTTGATAACCACCAGGGGTTTCGATTCGCAGTAAAGGATCCCATTGAGTTTCGCCACCGCCGGGGTCACGGTCTGCGAAACGGCGGCGTCGGCCTGGGCCGGACTCGTCGAGACGGGCGACGGCGAGGCCGACCAAGATGCGGGCGCGGTACCGGAGTCGAGCGGAAAGAACGGGTTGGCGCGCGCGGCCGGTTCGGAAGCGTCCGGCGGCGCAGCCTGTTGCAGTTCGTCCTGCGCCAGGACGATCGTCGCGGCGAGGATGGCCACGATCGCAGCGATGAGGCTAAGTTCCCGCATGCGGCGCCTCCTCGTCTGTGAGACCGAGACGCACGACGAGCGTCACGGCGAGGTCGAAAGGCGGTTCCTCGCCGACGCGGACGTCGAGTTCCTCGAGACCGACGGCATGCGTTCCGTCGTCCAGGCGGTCCAGGAGGGCCATCACGTTGGCGTACGGTCCGCGGACCTCCAGGCGTACGGCGACGGAGGAAACGCGCGCCGCCCCGGTGTCGAGACGCAGGGCGGCCTGAGTTTCCCGGGTGACCGACTGAAGGGTCAGGCCGACTTCGGCGGCCAGATTCTGCCACTCCTGAAGGAGCGCGTCGGCGCGGCGTGCATTCACCCAGGGGGGCGCCGCCCCGGAGAGTTCCTCGAGGCTCCGGCGGGCGGTGGCGGTTTCAGCCCGCAAGAGCGTCAGTTGACGCTGCTGGAGGTCCAGGTTGGCCCGGGCGGAGACGAGTTGGCTCTCGTGGTCGGCAACGGCCTCGCGCGCCGGGCCGATGGTCGCGACGTAGCACGCCACGACGGCCAGAGCGAGCACCGTCAAGCCCAACAACCAGCGTTCGCGCCGGTTTCGCCGAACCAGGTACTGGATGATCACCGCTTGGTCCCTTTCGCGTTGTCGGCCGGGGCCGGCTCGGGCACGGTTTCATGGAACCGGCAGGTGATGGTACATCGGATGAACGGGCTCCCCTCGGCGGGGGCGCGTTCGAGGCGTTCCATTCTCGCCTCGTCGAGGATCCGCAGCGAGGCAAGCCGGCGGACGAACTCGTGGGCGTCGTCGGGCGAGCGAGCTTCGCCGGCGATCCGCAGCAGCCCTTCATTGACCGTCAGACGCGTGATGCGGACGCTCGCGGGCGTCTGCTCGATGACGGTCTGAAGGCCGGCCACCCAGTCGAACGGCGCCAGATGCACCCGGACGCGGTTCCAGAGTTTTGCGTTTTCCACCGCCTTCGCGGCGCGGTGTTTCAGTTCCGCGGCCTGGAGGACCTCCGTCGTGTTCCGGTGCATCTGGACGGACGCGGCCTGGACGCGACTGGTCACGTCACCCATCGTGAGCCGGAGCGACGTCACCAGAGCGAACGTCACCAGGAGCACGCCGCCGATCGAGGCCGCCAGGCCAAGCACCTGGTGCTGCACCTTCTGTGCCTCGGGCCACTCGGGAGACACGAGGTTCAGCAAGGCGGTGTCGTCCCGGCCGAGAGAAGCCAGTGCCGCCCCCACGGCCGCCCAGGAAGCGTCGGCCGCGGAATCGGGCGCCTCGGTCGGCGCTTCGGTCGCCCACCGCGGAGCCGCCTCGACCGCCAACGGGGGTGCGAGTTGGGCCAGGCGGGCCAGGACGTCCCGGACAACGGTTTCCGCGCCGCCCGCTGCGCGGAGCCAGAGGCGTGGCGCCTCGTCGGGAAATCGGCTGCGGCAGAACTCGACGGAACGTTTCGCCTCGACCAGCAGGTCGTCGGCCGCGGCGGGTGCGGAGACCAGGGCTTCCAGGCCGACGTCCACGCTGCGGATCAAGAGGGGCCGGTTCCCCCGGGCGATGATGAATTCGGTGCGCTCCGCGCCGAGCGAGACCAAGACGGTCGGCGGAACGCTGGAGTCCTCGGCCTCGCGAGCGGCCAAGGCCCGCAGGCCCGCCAGGGCGTGCGGCTCCACATAGGCCACCTGGATCCCCGCGGCATGGAAGGCCTGAAGCAGAGGCGGAATGGCGTCGGCGGCGGCCGCGGCCGAAAGGTACGACTGTTTGCCCGGCTCGTCCTCCTCAAGCGGAGCGGCCTGCCAGGTCACCTCGGTATCCTCAAAGACGGCGTAGCGGGCGATGCGGTCCTCGAGCGTGCGCTGGGCCTCCTCGGGCGTGGCGGCCGACAGTTCGACCACGCGGGCGATCACCCGGCTCCCGCCGAGCGCCACAAACAGGTTTCGCCGGGCCAGGCCGGCGCGCTTCAGCAGTCGGCGGACGACTTTGGCCAAGGCGCGAGGGTCTGCGACCGCGCCGCCGGCGAAGACGCCGGACGGGAGCGGTTCGCGTGCGGCCCGGAGGAGGGTGATCCGGCCGGCGCACGCCTCGCGGTCGCCAGACCTCGCGGCCTGTCGAACCCGCGGGCGACGCGGGTCGGCCGACAGTTCGACCACCTCCACGGCCCCGGCGTCAATGGCCAACCCGATTGCACGTTGCTCGGACATTGTCCTTCCCTATGGAACGAGGTTCACACCCGCGACTTCGCGCCACCACTCGACGCGGACGGGGAACGGTGCTTGGACCGGCGGCCCGGCGACCACCACGCTGGCCCGGACGGTGCGGACGAACCCTGCCGCCTTGCCCGTCGACGTCACCGTCACCAGGGGACGGTTATTCTCAATGAGTGCGGCGTACTGTCCACCGGTTCCGATAGTGCCGCTCACCGTGCCGCTGCTCTGGCAATCCGTGCGAAGCGACGCGATAGCCGTCTGCAGGCCCGCCTGGGCGGCATAGAGGGCCTTCAGGCCGTTCTGGTGGTTCCGCAGGATTCCGAGGTCCGTGGCCGCCACGTCCAGGACGGCAACGGCGAGCACGGCGACGAAGGCCATGGCGAAGATCACCAGGACGAGGGCCGCCCCGCGCCCCCTCACCCTACCCTCTCCCACAAGGGGAGAGGGAGAGAAGAAGCATGTTTTCAACCGAGCATGTTGTCGGTGAAGCCTGCGCATCGTGCTTTCCTACGGGTTAGCGGCAGCGGGCGTTCCGGCGTAGGCGCTCGGCTGCCAGGTGGCTGCTTCACTGGAAGGGGCGAAGGCGTCGCGTCGGCTGAGAGTCGAACCGTCGCCGTCGCCGCCCCACGACTTGTCGAACACCACGGCGTCCCGCAAGCGCCCGCTTTGGGCCAGAAAGACCTGCGCGTCTTCAAGATTTTTGCCGATGACCGTGCTGTTGACCCAGAGGTGCAGGGCGTCGAGGGGCAGGTTCGGGTTCTTGCTCCAGTGGACGACGGCGGCGTCCACATAGACGTTCGCATCGCCAAAGCCTCGGTAGGCCCAGATTTCGAGCCGCGCGTCCCTGTTGATGTAGGCGGTCAGGTCGGCCGCGTGGGCCGTCCACGCCGTCTGGCACGGCCCGTCGTAGAGGGTGGCCCAAACGGTCGAGCCGCGGTTCGTGACGCGGATGACGACTCGCGGCGTGCCGAAGGCGGCCCGCTCCCACACGCGGACGCGGGCTTTGGCGGCGGCGCTATCGATCTTGAAATCCTGGTACATGCAGTTCCAGCCGGTGCCGAAATATCGGGCCGCATAGGTCCCCGAGACGGCACTTCCTGCGTCGGCCGTCCAGTAGTTCGTGCTGCTCCAGTCGCTCATGGTGCCCTTTTCGAAATCGCCGTTATTGAGTTTCTCCTTGTAAAGTTCGCTGTCGGTGTCGGTGATGACGGCGTAGCCGCCGGCCGGAATGACGCACGAGCCCGTGCTGTAGAGCGGATCGGCAACGAGCGTGTTCGGAGAGGGCTGGTCCTTCGTCCAGAGGCGCCAGCCTGCAACGTCAATGGCCTTGGCCGTCGGATTGTATAGTTCCACCCACTGGTTCTTGTCCTTGGCGCCGAGTTCGGGCGGCGGTTTATACATGATTTCGTTGATGGAGACGCTCGGCAAGGACCGCCGGATGCTCGCGCGCGTGGCGAAGGTCATGGGGTTGGCGCGACCGGCGGGGTCGTAAACCGTCACCGTGGCGCCGACGGAGCGGATGGCGGTCCGGTCGGAGCCCGGCATCGGGAGGACCGTCCCGTCGGCCCCGTAGCAGGTAACCCAGAGGCTTTGACAGTTGAAGGCGATGTTCTGCACCGCCCCCGGCCGACCGTATTGAATCCGATAGGGGCTCTCGGCCGTGGCGAGGCCGAAGAAGATCGTGTCGCCGGTATCCGAGGCGAACCGGGCCTGGGAGTCCGCCCGGTCCGACTGGGTGACCTCGACGACCGACCGTGCCTCGCGGAAATCCCTGGTGAACGCGGCCAGGCCGGTCCGCGCCTCGTTGACGAGGCCCAGGCGCGGATCCGAGGCCGAGTAGCACTCGCTGGCCTTCAGAAGAAGGGGTGCCGCGGCCGCAAACACGAGGGCCATGATAGCCATGGCCAGAAGACACTCCAGGAGCGTCCAGCCGGCCCGGCCGGCCCCGCGCCGCCGACGAGTTGTTTGCCGCTCAGTCATCACAGTGTTCCCGGCGTCGTGGTGTCCGCCACGACGGTGGCGAAGGTCGCCAGGACCTCGCCGCTGCTCAAAGTTCCATTGGAGTCCGCGTCGAAGCCGACCTGAACGCTGACGGTTTTTTTCAGACCCGACGTCGCTTCCGTGACCGTCGCGCGGTATCCGTCGCCCAGGTCTGCGGACTGCTTGGCGAGGCTGGTGCTGAAATCCTGACCGGCCGCGGCCAGGGCGGTTTCCATTTCGCATTCGGCCAGGAAAACCGCGCGGGAGCGCACCTCGACGTCGCGGGCGAGCACCATGCCCCGCGTCACCATGTTGAAGGCCGGCACGAGCGCGATGCCCAGGAGCGCGGAGGCGACAAGCACCTCCATCAGCGTCAGGCCGCTCCGTCTCGTTCGGCGAGGCATCATGTCCTAATTCCTCTTGTAATACCGCAGGCCGCCGGTCGCGCCGTAGAGTTCGATCCGCCAGGTCTCGCCGCCCTTCTGAATGTCGATGGTGTTCATTCCGCCGGCGAGGTTCGTGGCCGACCCGAGGGTGTCGAACCTGACGGTGTAGGCGGTCTGGAACAGCCAGCCGTCGGCCAGGCGCTTCGGCGCACCCTCGGTCCGCCCGGTATCCGGCGCGTAGATGGAATACGTGTCCCCCGAGCCAATGGCGTGGAAGCCGTTCGGGTTCGTGGCGGCGCGGTCAATCGCCATGCGCCGGGCCAGCCTCAGCGTCGCCACGACGTCCTTGACGGAGCCTTCGGCCTTGGTGGCCAGGAGATTCGACTCCGCGAAACGCGGGACGGCCACCGCCGCCAGAATCCCCAGAATGACGATGACCAGGATGAGTTCCGGGAGGGTGACGCCGGAGCGCCCGGCCCGCCGCACGGGCAACCGGGCGCTCGTTCGCCGTAGTTTCTCCGACGTATCGCCGGGCCGGCCGGCGCCGTCTTGCCGGCCCAGGATGACCTCCGTCAACCGCATCGGACACTCCCTTGCCCCGCGCCGTCCGTGAAGGCTCGGCACGGGCGGACCCGATCCGCCACCACCGCTAGCGGCCTTAGCCGCCGACGCCGACTACTTCAGCCGACACAGAGCCGACGGCCGCAGGCTTCTCGTCCGCGATTCAGTGGGCGTGGGCCGTCACGCGCTTCGTCGTCGCGTTGTAGGTGTACGTGTCGCCGTACGGACATTCCGGGGCGCCGTCCGGGAAGATGTCCTTGTTGTTCAGAATGAGGCTCCCGAACTCCGCCTGGTCCGCGGGGTACGCATTGTCATGGGTGACGGCGTAGAGTTCGATCTGGGAGTTGATCAGCGACACGTTCGCCTGACAGGCGTTGGTCTTGGCGCTCGTCCCGGACTGGACGAACCGGGGGATGGCGACCATGGCCAACAGCCCCAGAATGACAACGACCAGCAGCACTTCGATCAGCGTAAAGCCTTTTCTCTTCGTGCGTCCCATGATTACGACTCCTTTCAAACGGGATCCCGAACCACAAACCCAGTGCCTGACGTCCCCTAAAAACCCCTTGCACCTCCTGTATGTGAAAGCGGGTCGTCACTTGCCCACGTGCTGCATCACGTCGAACATGGGCAAGTAAACGGCCAGCAGGATGAACCCCACGGCGGCAGCCATGCCCACCGTCAGAAGAGGTTCAAGCCGGCTGACGCAGCGCTTCATCACAAGGTCGATTTCGCGCTCGAGCATATCGCCCGCGCGCTCCAGAAGCGCTGCCACGCGACCCGATTGTTCTCCACTGGCAATCACCTGAACGAGCGATGCCGGGAACCAGCCCGTCCGGCGAATCGGCTCGGTCAGCCCCATCCCGCGCTCCACGTCCGCCCGGACGGTTTCCAGCGCCTGGTCGAAGGCCGTGTTCCCGGACACTTTCCCCGCCAGGTTCAGGCACTCCAGCACCGGCACGCCGGCCGCCATCATCTCGCCGAACGTCCGCACGAAACGGTACAGCACCATCCGCTGCCACAGCCGGCCCACCAGCGGCAGGCGGATTTTCCACCGATCCACCGCCACGCGCGCCGACGGTTTGCGGCGAACATAGACGACAGCCCCAAGCCCAAGCCCCACCGGCACGACCGGCAGCCAGGGGTGCCCCGACAGGAACCGGCTGAGCGCCAGCAGCATCCGCGTCGCCAACGGCAGCGTGACCCCGATCCGGTCGTACACCTGCGCGAAGACCGGCACGACGTACGTCACGAGGAACGTCACCACGCAGACGATAACCACCGTCAGCACGACGGGATACGCGAAGGCATTCCGGACGCGCTGGGCCATTTCCTGGCGCTTCTCCAGTTGGCGGGCGAGGCGGTCCAGCGTCGCCCCCATCGTCCCGCTCGTTTCGCCCGCCCGGATCGACGCCCGGAAGTAGGCGGAGAACTGGTTCGGGTACCGTTCGAACGCTTCGGAAAGGCTGCGGCCGGTTTCCAGATCGGCGACCACGTCGAAGATGACTTTCTGGAGAGCCTTGCTGCCAGTCTCCGTGGCGAAGGTCCGAAGCCCCTCGGCCAGGGCGATTCCGCTGCCGTACAGCGCCGACAGATGCTGGCACAGAGCCACCAGGTCGGTGTCCTTGGCCCGGCGCGACCAGCCGAACCGCGCGGGACCGGCCGCCGGCCCGGGGGCCTTCGGCGCCGGACCTTTGGAAGCGGCGCGGCCGCTGAGCCGGCCCAGGG